>CAMCYL010000017.1 GCA_945883905.1 Akkermansia muciniphila
CCGGAGGGCGAAGGTCTTTGAAAGCGGAAAGACTTTGTCGCTCAAGCCTTCGAACCCGCAGCGGGGATCGTGCGGCTCTCGCTCCTCGTCTCCGCTTTCCCTTCCCTTCGCAGTTTGTCCTCTATCCCCCGATCTGATCAGTAGGGTCAGAACTCCCTCCCTTCATACAAAAACAATCCGAGAATTTATCCCTGAGAGGATCATGAGCTCTTTCCGAGGAGAGGTGAAACCGATCCCCTCCAGAGAAACTTGATCGTTTTTTGAAAATCCCTTTTTCAAAGAAACGGGAGAGATTCTCGGGAGGCGGCAGCCGGCGAAGGAGGCGCCGAAAGGAATGAGCTCACGATCCTCTCGCTCTCTCTGACGTGGCGGCGGCTTGTCTCGCCGTCTTGTCCGCCGTAGCCTTTGCGAAGGTGGAAGTGCTTGGACGTAGGAGGAAGCGGCGTTAACGGAACCCCTGCTCACCCCCCCGTTCCTGGTTGCCTACCCTCGGCTCTCCAGTTTGTTACCTTTTTGGATTTTCGCTTTGCGATGGGAGTGCGTGAGAACTGCTTTAGGATTTCAATCCCCCTCTTCGATTTTCCCTCTCAAATCCAAAGTTGTTTTGGACGGGAGTGGGAAAAAGCATTTTTAAAGTGAGTCTTCGAACTTTAAAAATTTTGCTTTCGATTTTAACTTTCTAAGACCAAGATTCCCCCCGCTATGATTCTGGAACCGTTAAAAGTAAATCTGATTGAACTTATCCGTCGAACTTCGGTCGAAATCCCCGAGGATGTTCACCGAACCCTACTTCACTATTTAGCAGAAGAGGAGAAAAACACGATCGGAGAGCAAGCACTTCAGATTATTCAACAGAACATCGCCATCGCCAAAAACAAATCTCAACCAATTTGCCAAGATACGGGATCGATTCTTTTCTTTGTGAAGGCCCCCATGAGTCTCTATGAAGGTGATTTTATTGAAACCGCAGAGCAAGCCGTTCGAGAGGCAACGAAGAAAGGGTATCTTCGTCAGAACTCGGTGGACTCGATTACTGGTAAAAACGATGGAACCAACGTCGGACCTGGAGCCCCTTATTTTTATTATCATCAAAGCCGTGAAGAAACACTGGAAGTTAAACTAGCCCTCAAAGGGGGGGGATGTGAAAATGTCGGAGCTCAATACTCACTTCCCGATGAAAGACTACAGGCCGATCGAGATCTCGATGGTTGTCGTAAAGTGATCCTCGATGCCGTTCTACAAGCACAAGGAAAAGGTTGTGGTCCCGGAGTCCTCGGCGTTACGATTGGCGGAGACCGAGCCACCGGCTATAGTCTTTCCAAGGCTCAGTTTCTCAGAAAACTCGATGATACTCACCCCGACCCACAAATCGATGCCCTCGAAAAAGAGATCACAGCTACGGCCAATAAACTCGGGATTGGACCGATGGGATTCGGTGGTAAAACAACCCTTCTCGGAACAAAAATTGCGGTCGCAAACCGACTTCCGGCCTCCTATTTCGTGAGTATTAGTTATATGTGTTGGGCCTTTCGTCGCCAAGGCGTGAGACTCAATCAAGAGGGCTCTCAACTTTTAGAATGGCTCTATTAAAAATTTGAGCGATGAAATCCTCACAACGACTGATTGGCGCCCATACCTCTACCGCGGGAGGAGTTGCCGCCTCTATCCCTCGGGCGCTTCAAGTTGGATTCACCGCCTCTCAAATTTTTGTCAAAAGCAATCAACAGTGGAGCTCTGCTCCCCTCAAGACGGAGGAGATCAAATCTTTCCTGCACGCTCGAGATCAATCTCATCTTCTCGTTTTTGGACACGCGGGCTACTTGATTAATCTTGCGGGGGCAAAGCCAGAAAATATTGAAAAGTCAAAGAACTCACTTGAGCATGAGCTTCTTCGAGCTGATGCTCTTCAACTCCCCTTTCTGGTCATGCACCCCGGTAGTCATGGCGATGATGGAGAGGAAATCGGTCTTCAACGAATTGTCACGGGAATCAATGAGGTCGTTAAACGGACCCCTCGGGTCAAAACGCGGATCGCTCTTGAGAATACCGCCGCCTCTGGATTTCATCTTGGAGGTAAATTTGAACATTTAAGATGGATCCTCGATCATGTTGAACAACCCGAACGCCTCGGGGTCTGCCTCGATACAGCCCATTTATTTGAGGCCGGTTTTCCGATTCATGAAAAAACAGGATACGATCTGACTTTTAAACAATTTGAAAAAATCATCGGTCTTCAATGGCTTCTTGCATTTCATATCAATGACTCAAAAACCCCTTTGGGCTCCCGGGTCGATCGCCATGAGCATCTAGGAAAAGGAAAAATAGGAAAATCGTGTTTCGAATGGCTTATGAATGATCCGCGATGGAATCAAATTCCCATGGTCCTCGAAACTCCCAAGGAGGAGGAGATGAAAGAGGATGTCGAAAATATCGCTTTTTTAAAATCGCTGATTGCCCCTGTTTGAAGAAGGAATTAACCAATTTTGCGTTAGGAATTTAAAAAATGGAGCGCCGATGGCTCAGCGGCATGGGCGAAGAGGGGGGAAGAACAGCTATTGGCTAGAAGCTATTAGCCTTAAGCGAAAGAGATAAATCCACCCACATCCATGCCGCCGGGCCGTCGGTGCTCCATTTTCATCGATGTCATAATTTCCAGCTTTCCACTCTCAAAATAATCCGCATCCTCACCCTATGTCTGAAGAGTCTCCATCGATTCCAGAAGAGATCCTCACACAAGACAAACCACAAGAGGTTGTCTTAGGTCGATATACCTTAGAAAGCGTTCTTGGCGTTGGCGGAATGGGGCAAGTTTGGCGAGCCCGAGATACCTTTGGCAATCCCGCCGCTCTCAAAATGATGCTCCCGGGGAATGCAACTGCTGAGGGACAAATTGAACGATTCCGACGAGAAGCGGAGATCATGTCAAAACTTCCTCACCATAATATCTGTCGAATCTTCGAGGTTGGGGAGTCTCAAGGCATCAGTTATATTGCGATGGAACTTCTCGATGGATTGACCCTTCATGAACTCCTTCACCTTCCCACGAAGGAAAATGAAACAAAATCTTCGATGACGATTACAAGCCTTTTACGGCAAATCAAAGAGGAGAGAGTTCGTCGCAAAAAAGAGGGAGAAAAGTCGAAGTCAATCAATCGAGTGATCCCCTTTGAAATGACGCTATCCATCATTGGCAAAATGTGTGATGCGATTCAATTTGCTCACGACCATAATATTCTCCATCGCGATCTCAAACCTGGGAACATCATGATTCGAGAGGATGGCGAACCGGTCGTCATGGATTTCGGCCTTGGCAAACTCGACAATGATGACAAAGGAAAAGATCTCTCGCTCACGATGGAGGGAGCGATGTTGGGGACGATGCAATACATGTCCCCAGAGCAGGCCATGTCGAGTCATACGGTCGATAGTCGTGCCGACGTTTATTCACTTGGAGCGATTCTCTACGAAATGCTGACCGGTCAGCATCACTTTGCT
This sequence comes from Akkermansia muciniphila, assembly GCA_945883905.1. Lineage (GTDB taxonomy): Bacteria > Verrucomicrobiota > Verrucomicrobiia > Methylacidiphilales > CAMAQI01 > CAMAQI01. The sequence goes on from CAMCYL010000017.1 coordinate 3,496, forward strand.
GTTTCCGGGAGCCTTCTTCAAGATGCTCAAAAATTACAAGATTATCATCCTCCGAGTCTAAGCTCCTATGTAAAGTCGATCGAAAAGGATCTGGAAATGGTCGTGTTAAAAGCGCTCCATCCAGAGCCGGATCGACGCTATCGAACCCCCTCAGCTCTTCGTGCCGACCTCGATCGCTATCTTCACGGGGAAGCCGTTACTGCGAAACCGATCACTTTCTTCGATGTTATTCGACGTATGTATCGTCGAAATAAAGCCCTCACGATTGTGAGTATTGCCTTTGTGATTGCCCTTTTTGGCGCGGCATTAGTCGCCTATTTTCAAGTCAAACAAGAAAAAGCGGCCGCACTTTCTGCGCTCCAAGCAAAAACAATTAGCGAGCAAAATGAAAAACAAAAAACAATCGAAGCATTAGAAGCGACCAAAACCGCAAAACTTGAAAGAGAAAAAGCAATCGCCGCAGCATTAAAAGCAGAGCAAGCTACACAACTCGCTGAGCAACGACTCGCTGAAATTGAAAACGCTCTTGAGGCAAAGGAAAGAGCGGAAAATGAAAAGACAGAGGCAGAAACCATTGCTGATAGGGCTAAATCAGAGGCGAAGTTAAACGATTTGCTCATTTCAAAAAAAGAAGAGCAAATTGCTCAAATGATCAAAGAGAAAGAACTTCTTACTGAAGAATATAAAAAGCAGGCGCAAATAAAACCAGATAAACGCAAAGAACTCACGGAGGATGAGATCAAAATCATGATTTCAACCGAAGTTAAAAATATCAAAAAAGAAATAACCTCCGCATCGACTTTCGATCCCCTGTTGAGTTTAAGAGTCTCAAAAGGACTTACCCCGTTAACGCACCTCGCCCCTCAGTATGCGGAACCGTCACTACTTCTTGGAAAAACTTATTTTTCAACGAGCAATTTTTCGGAGGCCTTTGACTACTTAACCCGTGTCCTCCATCAGCTCGAGAATGCCCCCGATGCCTCAAATCAAGAACCGATTGCCCATGCTTTTTTCGCCGTCCTCCAAAATAATATTAAGATTAATCAAGATTTCTTTGATGAAACCAAGGGAGAGGTTAAACTCGATTATCGGGGTCTTGTTGATTCCTGGAAAATTTTAAGCAATGAGGATGCAGCACTTGCAAGACGATTTACCGATCCCTCAACCAAACTCAGCGAACTTGATCGAATTTCATTTTTAAAATTCTTTTCTCTTTTAGAAAAAAATCAGAATTAAACCGATTGTAAATCGAGATAAAATTAGGAGACCGTTCCGAACTCCATATACTTTCGAGCCGAACTCAACTGTTGCTTGGTTCCCACGAGTAAAATACGATCGTGAGGCAATAATAACTCTGTTGGCCTTGGATTAATAATACTTTGATCCGCCCTCTCAATCCCCATAATATTCGACCCCGTTTTCGATCTTAAATCAAGATCCTTCAACTGCTTTCCCAAGACCCAATCCTCGTCCTTTAAAGTAATAACCTCCACATCCATTCCCTTTAAAAGGGGGGTCACCTCTTCAGTATCTGAGACGAGGTCGATCTCTTGAGGTTCACTCAAGGTTTCCACAAGTGCCATCTGAGCTCGTGCATAGACCTTGATAAAATGTTGCCTAAAAATCAAGGTAATCACTGCCAGTGAGACCGCAGAAATAATGAGCATTCGCAGGGGTGGTAAAAGTGTTGAACTAAAAATGACAACCCAAGCAATCAAAACAACGGTTCCGGTAATTAAAATCGCTCTCGAAATTCCATTTCTCAAGGCATCCAACGGAAGAGAGGTCGAAGCATTCTGCATCGACATTTCTGCCAACAACATACTAAAGGCCTGCATCTTACGATACGTCGCAACAAAAACAGGCAATCCCATCATCATTGTCGCCATCCAAAAAAAACCGCGCTTCCAGTCCCCCAATTTCTCCACCCACGGTAACCACTCCTGACTATTTCTCAATAAATAGGCAGAGAGTAAAAATAAAGTCGTGATGATTGCAAAGTTTACACTTAACTGCCCCAAAATTTTAAGTGTCAAATTCCGAAAGGCTGCCTGTTGTGGGTTCTTAATCTTTGCAACTTGACCGATCCATTGATGATAGAGATCCAGTTGATTTCTCCATCGCTTGGGGACTTGATTCCAAAAAGGATCGATCATTCGATCGGCATGCTTCAAGACAAATGGACAAATAAACATCGTAATCACGGAGATCCCAATAATCATCGGATAGATGTCCGTTCTCAAGACCCCCAGCTGCATTCCCAACGCGGCGATAACAAAAGAAAACTCTCCAATTTGACCCATACTAAATCCAGTCCGAAAAGCCGCAGGCCCATTCTCCCCTGAAAACATTGAAGACAATGAAACCATCCCAATCTTAACCACTAAAAAAACGGCTAAAATAATCAATGCTTTATCCCAAATCAAGAGCAATGCCTTCGGTTCCCACAACATTCCAATGGCAACAAAAAATAGACTTCCAAATAAATCAGCAATCGGCTTTGTAAAAAAATTAATACGTTCGGAGGCCTTCGACTCCGCAATCACCGTTCCAGTTAAAAATGCGCCAAGGGCAACACTATATCCCATTGCATAAGCAAAGTAAGAAACGCCAAAGCAAATTGCCAAAATGCCAATCATCAAAACGTCTTGACGTTGAAATCGATCCAAATAATCAACAAATCGAGGTGCGACAAGTAATCCTAAAACAACCACGGAAACAAAAAAAGCAGCTAACTTTAAAGCGATCCCTAGGGCCCCAGCAATACTAAACTCCCCTGTTGCCACAATCGAAGGAAGAATCGCTAACAGTGAAATCGCAATTAAATCCTCAACTATCGCTATCCCAAATACAAGCCGAGCAAAGGGAGCATTCATTTTTCCCATTTCCGAAAGTGTTTTAAACATCAAAATCGTAGAGGAAATACTAAGTGCCGCTCCTACAAAAATCGAATCCAATGAACTCCATCCCAAATGTTTTGCAATTAAAAATCCAGCAGTAAATACCAATGGAGCTTCAATTAGTCCGATCGTTAAAGCCTTACCTCCCACCTTCGTTAGCTTCCGAAAACTAAAGTGAAGCCCTAGAGAAAACATTAAAAAAATGACCCCTAAATCGGCAACCGAACGAAGAGTCTCTTTTTGCTGAATCAACCCTCCATTAATCACGTGGGGGCCCACTAACACCCCCGCCACAAGATACCCCAAGATCGCAGGCTGCTTTAAAAAATGGAACAATACCGTCACAATTCCGGCAACGACCATGATCACGACGAAATCTTGAAAAAAAGCGTTTTCAACAGCCCCACTCACATTTGCCAAGACCCACATCCCCCCATCATGCTTCTAAAACGCCAATAGGGTCAAGCCAATGTCATAAAAAGGATAAATTCTTTAATTTGTCACCCGTAAGTCACTTGTTCGCCACTTTATTTGCGTTCTATCAAATCATGATTGTCGATCCCACGGGTACCCCCATTTCAGATCCCTTTAAACTTCAATTCCCTTTCCAACAAAACTGGAAGCCAAAAACAATATCCGTCGTCAATGGGACCCTCGAAAAGCTCCTTGCTTTAGATCAACTGAACCATGTCTATCACAGTGCGGTTTCTCAATTTCAAAATGAATCCTTTAACGACAGCATGCTGCACCAGCATCAAGTTCACTACCAAGTTCCCGATTCAGACTTAGAAAGAATCCCCAAGAACGGTCGTCTCATCGCCGTAGCGAACCATCCCTTTGGCGGCCTCGAAGGACTCATCTTAGCCTCACTTCTCGGACGAGTCCGCAAAGATGTTAAACTCATGGCAAACTTTCTCCTAGAATGTATGCCCGAAATGAAACCAATCTCGATCTTTGTCGATCCGTTTAAAAATGAAAAATCCAAGTACCGCAATCTAGTTCCCTTAAAAGATTGTATCGCCCATCTCAATCAAGAAGGTCTTCTCGGTGTTTTTCCGGCGGGAGAGGTCTCCTCGATCCAACTCAAAAAAGCTCGAATTGAAGATCCTCAATGGAGTCCGACCATCGCCCATATTGCTCGAAAGACAAAAAGTCCTGTACTTCCGGTTTACTTCGAAGGATCGAATAGTCTGTTTTTTCATCTCGCGGGGTTTTGTCATCCCCGATTAAGAACCGCCCTTCTTCCACACGAATTTATGAATAAAAAAGGGCATACTATTCATATCCGAATTGGTAAACCAATTCCTTCCGATCGCATCCTCGATTTTAAAAACGATCAAGATCTCACGGATTATCTACGAGAGCGAACCTACTTTCTTGCCCACGGATCTTCCAACTCTTCTAAAAGATTTCAGATCCCACTTCAAATCCATTCCATTCAAAAAAACGATATCATTGATCCCATTGAATCAGAATTTCTTCAAAAGGAAATTGATCTACTCCCTAAAAAAAATCTCCTCCTCACCTCCGGCGAGTTTCAAGTCTATTTCGCACGATCAAAACGGATCCCCCTTATTCTTCAAGAAATTGGACGCCTTCGAGAGGTCACTTTTCGAGAGGCTGGAGAGGGAACAGGAAAAGCGATCGACCTCGATACGTTCGATCTTTATTATCAACATCTTTGGGTTTGGAATCCATCGAAGCAAGAGATCGTTGGAGCCTATCGCATTGGACAAACCGATAAAATTCTCCCTTTTTTAGGAAAAAAGGGGCTTTATACCGCCTCCTTATTCAACTATCGAAAAAAGCTCTTAGAAGAGCTTAATCCAGCACTCGAAATGGGACGTTCCTTTGTAAGAAAAGAGTACCAACGACAATTTCAACCGCTCCTGCTCTTGTGGAAAGGAATCGCTCATTACGTCTCCAAAAAGCCGCGTTATCGCTACCTCTTTGGACCGGTCAGTATCTCTCACGACTATCAACCACACTCTCGTGATTTAATGGTTCAATTCCTACAACAAAACAATCTTGATCCTACCTTTGCAAAAGAGGTCAAAGGGCGAAATCCAATCAATCTCCTCAAACAATTCACTCAAAAATGGAAAAACAATCAGTATAAGAGCTTAGAGGAAATTGACGAGCGAGTTGAGGAGCTCGAAACAGAACTCAAAGGAATCCCCGTCCTTCTCAAACAGTACCTTCGATTAGGGGGACGCATCCTCGCTTTCTCGGAAGATAAATCGTTTAATAATGTCATGGATGGACTGATCCTTGTGGATCTCACAAAGGGAGATTCAAAAGTCTTTGGTAAGTATATGGGAAAAGAGGAGTATCAAGAATACTTAAAATTCCATAATCGAAAAAAATAACTGAAAAAGGATAGAACGAACAAGTCATTCTACTTTTTTAGCCTTGAGTTAAACAAAGGATCACTCTTGTTCAACCTCTTCCGTCCAATGCGTACGATAATATTGTCGGGATTTTCTCCGTTCATATCGATGTTGAAGTGTTTTTCGAGGTCGATGATCCATCGCACGATTTGAGATTTTTATAGGCGAGGTCTGATCGTAGAGCATAGTCTTCATCATAACATTCTCCTTTTAATCACTTTGGCCTTGCCTTGATCGGGCTTGGCGCTTCCTCAGAAAAGCATAAACCATGCCATTGAGAGGATGAAATAACTGTTATCCAATTTTCTTTTTTTTCAAATGAATTTTATTGGATCCTCCCCGTTTTCATTTAATGATATCTAATGATATCTCTCCAAAAAACCTTTTCTCATTCTCTACTTTTCTATTTTCTTACATTTTTCCCCTCTTTAATCGCAAATTCGATCCCCTATTCTCCCTCCGATTTTGAAGCTCACTTTCTCGATCAACTCAATCATCTCCGATCTATCGAAAAACTCCCCACCCTCTCGATCGATCCTCAGCTCCAACTCCTCTCAAAAGAATGGTCCGTCCATCTCGCTCAGGAACAAAAAGCTTTTCATCGTTCCTCCTCCTCTCTCCTCGAATTCTGCAAAAAAGAATCCTTCTCACTCCTCAGTGAAAACCTCCATAACTCCCCTCAAGGAAACGCTCCGGCCTACGTGCTCAAACGATGGATGAACAGCTCCGTCCATCGTAAAAACCTGCTCCAATCCAAAATCACTCAGATGGGAATCTCCCTGACTCAGGGAACCGATGGAGTTTGGTACGTCGTCTGGAATGGCGGGGCTAAAATCCCATGATCACCTCAAAATGGCTCCTTGAAATAGCGGGCTGGAAAACCTTCGATCAGGGGAAAAAACTCTTTTCCCTCGGAGCCGCAGGACAGGTCAAATTTGAGAATTCATTTCTGACTGGAGTCGTTCTCGATAAATCCAAAAAATGGAAACCACGACTAAAAATCGGAAATAACTCCACTGAAGTCCTGAATCTTTGCGATTGCCCTGCCGCAAGACAAACCGGACTGATTTGCCCCCATGTCGTTGCGGCGGCACTTCATTTTGAGAAACTAGAAGGCTTCCGAAAGGAACCCCCTCCAGAAGTGCTTAAAGTCCTCCCAGAGATTCAATTCACCATGAACCCTTGGATTCCCGTTCAACCCACCGATGAGCGAGGGGATTGGACGATCGAGTTTCACCTCCTTCATCCGATCGAAAAACAGTTCTCCTTAAATCCCTTTCCGATTGAAATCCGAGCGGTTGTTCCCTCCTTTAAATCGATCCCCCTCCACCAACTCCCTCCTCAAAACCTCCCTTTTCAAATTCCCCAAGAGGAAATTGATTGGCTCGATTGGCTCGCCAACTATCGAGATCCCCAGAGGAAATCCCAGGTCTTGATTCCGCATTCGCATCTCATGCCTTTCCTGCTTCGTTGTACCGAAAAAAAACAGCTCCACTTTCAAAATCAAATTTTCGAGTTAGGGACCTCGAATCACCGTTATCAAATTTCTGGAAAATTCTCCCCCTCCGGCGATCTCACCCTCCACTTCAAAGCCTTCTCCCCTTTTCCTCTTCTCATCCGGTGCCAGGAGGGTTATTGGTATCTCGAAAATCAAACCATCCTCTTCCAGCCGTTACTCATCGAACCGTATCGTCAACACCTCAACTCCTTTTGTCAAATCCCTCGAAATCAAATCGGTTCTTTTTTATTTCATGATCTTCCCCGAATGGAGGCATACACCGAAAACGAAATCCCCATCGAATCACTCAATCTCTCCCATCCAACCCCTCAGCTTGTAATCAAAATCGAAGGTGGATTTCGGGGACTTCAACTTCAAGCCTATGTTCGCTACGACTCTCATCAAATTCCGATCACCGAAAAATCCCTTTATCCCTCCCTTCGAGAAGATTGGATTCCTGATCCCTCCCACCCCTTTCACTATCTTCATCGTGATTTTAATTTTGAAAAAAAATGGATCAAAGAGTTCCTTCGCCTTGGATTTCTCCCCACCTCCACAGACCCCTCTCAATTCAATACAGTCTCCCCCAAAGAAATTGAGAAAATTCTCTCCCACCATCTCAGTGAATGGAAAAAGGAGCACCTTGTTACTTTAGGAGATCGACTCGAAAAACTCCTCGAAACAACCGAAATGATTTCTCCAGAAATCACAATCTTTCCCAATCAAAATGGCTGGCTTTCGGTCGAAATTCAATTTCAAGACTCCTCAGGCAAAAACAAGCTCGATCCCTCCCAAGTTCAACAACTTCTTCAAAAGAACGAATCTCAAATCACACTCAAAAATGGACGTCGTGCCTTAGTGCCCACCGATCTCATTCAACAATTTCAAGAGACCATTCGAGACTGCCAAGTGGAATCTCACCCCCAGGGCTTTCGAATTAAAAACGAGTACGCACCCTCTCTGCATCTCGCCCTTCAACAAAATCAATGGAAGGTCTCCAGTCGCTCGATTTGGACCCCTCCTCCATCGATTCAAGAATTAAAAAAAATCCCTCTTACTCGCCCCTTCAAATCGCTTTTGCGTCCCTACCAAACCGAAGGGGTTCAATGGCTTTCCTATCTGCAATCAAATCAATTCGGAGGTATCCTAGCGGATGAGATGGGCCTTGGAAAAACGGTTCAAACCCTTGCCTTTCTCGACTATCATCTCAGTCACTCCCCAACGCCTAAACCCTCACTCGTCATCGCGCCCACTTCACTGCTCTGGAATTGGAAAGCAGAAGCGGAGCGTTTCGCTCCCCATCTCAAAGTATTAGTGATTGAAGGGGATCAACGAGCTCCCCTTCTTGCTCAAATTGCTCAAAAACAACTCATTATCACCTCTTACGCTTTACTGAGACGAGATATCGAAACTTATTCGAACATCGATTTTGAACTCCTTTTTCTCGATGAAGCACAACATATCAAGAATCGACAAAGTCAAAATGCGCAGTCAGCAAAAGAGATCAAGGCACTCCACCGTTTTGTTCTTACGGGAACACCAATGGAAAACTCCGTTTCTGATCTTTGGTCGATCTTCGACTTTCTCATGCCCGGCTATCTCGGTCCTGCACGTGAATTTAAAGAACGATATGAAACTCCGATTACAAAACACGACGATTTCTCCGCTCTTGAGCGACTTCGCCACCGAATCGCCCCCTTTATTTTGCGACGAACTAAAAAAGAGGTCGCCAAAGATCTTCCAGAAAAAATCGAACAACTGATCTATTGTGATCTTACCCCTGAACAAACCACAGTTTACCAGGCCATCCTCGAAGAGTCACGCCGTCAGGTCGATCTCGCAATCTCCAAAAACGGCGAGGAAAAAAGTCGATTTGCTCTCTTTAGCGCCCTGACTCGGCTTCGACAAACCTGTTGCCATCTAGGCCTTCTCCCCAAACTAGAGGGTAAAACATGGAAAACTCCCTCGAGTAAATTTCTTGCCCTCGAAGAAATCATCGAAGAATCCCGAGATGGTGGACATCGAGTCCTGATCTTCAGCCAATTCGTTAAACTCCTTCAACTTTTGCGGACCCCCCTCGATCAATCTAAAATTGCTTACTGCTACCTCGACGGTCAAAGTGAAGATCGGCAGGAACAGGTAGAAAAATTCCAATCGACCCCAGATATCCCCCTTTTTCTCATTAGCTTAAAAGCAGGGGGAACAGGACTCAACCTGACCGCAGCCGATACCGTCGTTTTTCTCGATCCTTGGTGGAATCCCGCCGTGGAATCCCAAGCCATCGGGCGAGCTCATCGAATTGGTCAAAAACAGATCGTCACCAGTCTCAAACTCCTCACTCGCAACACCGTTGAGGAAAAGATCCTCCAACTTCAAAACCGAAAAAAAGAATGGATCGACCAAACCCTCACAGACGACAATGCCCTCCTTCAATCACTCAATATCCAAGATCTGCGCTCTCTACTGGAATAGCTCGACCGTTATTTTCAAAGTTATAACTTTTACAACTCACTATCGCTGTTTTAAATAGAGATATTTTTACTTAATTTTGTTCTGGCTATTTTTAAAGCAGTTGATAGAAATAGCCATGCTAAAGATCGTTATTGATTCTGTACCGGTACAACTCGATTTACCAAACGACGCCTCCTTTGCAACGATTTGCGCTGAGGCAATGAAGCATCTCTTGAAAGACTATCGAGCGATATCACAGTGTAAACTCGATGGAAAGGTCGTCGTCGAGCCGGATAAAGTTGACTCCCTACTTTCCAAATTTACTCTTCTCGAAATTGAATCACGCCCTCTTAAAGAGATTTTAATTGATTCTCTTCAACAACATATTCTTGATTTTAAGCACCTTGAACAATCGACTGAACAACTCGTCACCGATTGCCTGCTCGCAGAGCCTCAAGAAATCGTCGATCAATGGTCAAAAATCTGCGATATCACAAAAAAGAAACTGTCGATCGTTCCCACCCTCGCCCCCATTCTTGATGAAAAACAGCTTGAAGCTCAAATGGAACCGCTTTTTAATGAGCTTAATAAAATCATGTCTGAAGCCTCTGCCTCTTTCTCGACTGCTGATGTAGTCTCTTTTTCCGATACCCTTGAGAATAATTTTATTCCTTGGATTCAAAAATTCCGTACCGTCATTCAAACCGCTCAAACGGAAGTCGAAAAACTCAAAACCGAGTAACCCTATGGATCCAAAATCTGCCTATCTTAAAGGTCAAATAGAGACCTCCTCTCCTGCTCAACAAGTCGTGATGCTTTACGATGGACTGATTCGTTTCTGTAACGAAGCCAAATCCCATCTCTCAGGCGATAACGGAGATCAACTCGAAGCCGGAGCAAAAGCGGTTAAACGTGCAACCGATATCCTCACCGAACTCAATAGCTCCTTGAAACATGATATATTTCCCGAACTCTGCACACAACTCAGCAATCTCTATCTGTTTTTTACTGAACAGCTCTCAAAATCGGTCCGAGATAACTCCGCAAAACCGATCCAAGAGATTCTGCCCATGATTGAAAATCTTCGAGATTCTTGGCAGAAAGCGGAAGATCAATTTCAATCCACCAATAAAGGGACATAGGTTCTCTCCATACCTTCCCTTTTTCCGAAAACTTAATCCAATTAGAGTCCTCAATCTTGCGAACGCAAGGGGGTCCCTATCCCCTCGTTGTTCAGTGAGATCGATTAAACCAATATCAATTGAGTCAGAACAATTTTTAAAATAGTCGCTACCGGAAAAGTAATCGCATAAGCCATCATGACCGCCGCGATATCCGATTTCCCCTCAAGATACCCCACTCCTGTAGGTTGTGTCTGCAAGGCACAAATATAACCTAATGATCGATCAATATCGGTAAGATTTAAAAACCTTAATATAAACATAAAGAGGATATGAGTCCCAAAAACAATCATCAAACTTGTAGAAATTAAATTGACCCCATAAATCTGAATAAACTCAAATAAATGACTTCCACAATTAAGAGCAACGCCTCCTAAGAAGATAAGCACTCCAAAGTTGCGAATGGTCATATTGTGAGAGGGAGGGATTCTCCAAAGAATCGATCCTGTTTTCCCTAAATGTCCTAACAACAATCCCGCAATTAATGGACCTCCACCCAATCCCAAGCTCCACTGAATAGAAAAAGCCTCAAAAGAGATATTCGACAGAATAATTCCAATCGCAATTCCGATCGAAAAACTTAAAAATCCAATTTCACAAAGCGTTTTCATCGAATCTCCAAACAATTTTTTTACTTTTTCAAAAGCATGACAGGGAGAGATGACCCGAATCCGATCTCCCAGTTCTAAAATTGTTTTTGTATCGAAAAAAATCTCTTGATCCCCCCGTTTTAGATGAGAAATACAACAAGAATATTCGTGCAATTTTAACTCTTCAATCGATGATCCTGCTAGTTGGGAGTTTGAAACGACAAGCCAAGTCACCTCAAATCCTTCTATGTTCGACTGTAATGAAGATTCAGATCGCTTAATTCCTGCGCTAAGTTGAGACTCAAGCACTATAGATTGCCCAATAATCACTAAGCGCATATGAGGAGTCAATAAGAGATCAGGAGCTGCAATCGCCGAAGAGTTCATCGACGTTGTTTGATAGCGAGAAACAATCAATTGCCTCCCTTGAATCCAACTTTGAAGAGTCGGAAATTGATTATAATCAAATGAACTCTCTAATTCAACCGTCATCACTTCCCAATTCGATTGAACAGGACAAGCAATCGCTCTCTGATTTCCTCTTCTAAAATTAAGATAGAACTGCAAAACGATTAAAATCGCAATACTTCCAATCACATAAGCCACGGTGTATCCAGCAATGACTTGTTGAACCTCTGCCGAATGAGGTGACCCAGACTGACGCGTCACTATTTCAATCGCTGGCGGAAGCGAAGGAGTACTCGTAAGGGCTCCCGCAAAAATTCCTGCAGCAAGTCCCGGAGAAACCCATTTTTGTAAAATTAAAACATAAATCACTGACCCTGTAAGAAGCAGTGTAAGTATCATCGCAAGAGAAACTCTCCACCCCTCTTGTTTAAAGTTTTTAATAAAAAAAGGACCTGCCTCCAAGCCAACACCATAGACAAAAAGAACGATTCCAAGTTGTAAAAACTCATCCGGAATTCTTACGGGGCTAAAAAATGCTCCATAGAGCACTCCAATAAAAAGAACTCCCGAAATCCCCACTCGAATCCCCCCTGGAAATCGTACTCGCCCCAATAAATAACCGAGACCTATCACGGTAAATAATACAAACAAGACCGAAGTCGTAAAAATTTCTGAGGAAAATCTCATTCGATTAATGAAGCATATCCTTGAGGATAGAAAAGAAAAAGGACTAAACCTCTACAAATCCGATCCCACTTTCTGTCGAACAGCCTCGATAATCTCTTGAGGAATCGACATCTCTTCAGGCCACCCCCGCTTGTAACCCTCTCCTGGAAGTTTTTTTGTCGCATCAATCCCCATATGAGACCCGATATTCGGCTCCGTCGTCGCATGATCAAGACTATCACACGGCGCTTTTGTAAAAATCGTATCTCTCTGTGGATCTATATTGGCACAAAGATAAAAAAGAACCTCACTTGTATTGTGAACATCAACGTGAGCATCCACAACAACAATGATCTTCGAAAACATCATCTGCCCCATTCCCCATAATCCATTCATGATTTTAAAGGCCTGATAGGGATATTGTTTCTTAATACTCACAAAAACTAAATTATGAAATACCCCTTCCGCGGGTAACGCCAGATCGACAATCTCCGGAAAATTCATTTTTAAAATCGGTTTGAAAATCAAAACGCTTGCCCATCCTAGATAAAGATCTTCCATCGGCGGCTTCCCGACGATAGTCGCAGGATAAACCGCATCGGCTCGGTGAGTAATACAGGTCACATGAAATGCAGAATATCGATCCACCGGAGTATAAAACCCCGTATGATCACCAAAAGGCCCTTCCTCTCGCAACGGTTCTGTCGGATCAATATAGCCCTCAATAACAATATCTGAATTCGCTGGAACCTCGAGATCAATGGTCTCACATCGAATCAAAGGGACTGATTTTTTCCTTAAAAATCCAGAAAGGAGCACTTCATCTAATCCATCCGGCATCGGAGCGGTCGCGGCAAAGGTCATGACTGGATCCCCTCCCAAGCAAACTGCCACTGGCATCCGCTTCCCCTCTTCAAAGTATCGTCGACCATGTCGCGCCGCTACTTTATGAAGCTGCCAATGCATCCCCGTCGTCTTACCATCAAAAACCTGCATCCGATACATCCCAATATTGCGTTCGCCAGTATCTGGATCAACGGTGTAAACGTTCGGCAATGTAATAAAGGGACCTCCATCCTGCGGCCAACATTTCAACACCGGAAGATCCTTTAAGCTAAAGTTTTCTGACCCAGGATCAATTCGATGAATCACCTCCTTACAAGCCCCGGTCTTCACTCGATTCGGACGCGCATGGATGACATCAATCCCATTCTTCAAAAGCTCCCACGCTTCAAAAAGATTCTTTGGAGGCTTCGCCTTCATTAAATAGCCCATTTGATCGCTCACCTCTTGAACACTCTTTGCCTCTAAGCAAAGTGCCATTCGCCTCCAAGAACCAAAGGCATTGATTAAAACCGGAAATTTTGAAATCGATCCATCCGCTAAAATCGGCTTCTCGATCAACAAAGCCTTTCCTCCACCCTCCTTTTTCATCTCCCGATCCGCAACGACAGTGATCTCTAAATCAACCTTCAACGGAACTGTAATTCGACAGAGCTCTCCTTGCTCCTCAAGAGTTTGAATAAAATCAGACATTGAATCGTAAGCCATATCCTGAAGCTAACGAATATTCTTGATTTGCAAAAATAAAAAAATGATCTCTAAATCGAATAGTACTCTCGATACCATCTCACAAACTTTTCTAACCCCACCTCAATCGGTGTCTTCGGACTAAACCCCACCGCCTCCTCCAACGCCTGAACATCGGCCACCGTCTCGAATACATCCCCCGGCTGCATTGGTAACATCTCCATGACTGCCTTCTTTCCAATAAGTTCCTCTAAGGTCTGAATAAAGTAAAGTAGCTCTACGGGTGAACGATTCCCAATATTATAAAGTCGATAGGGAGCACTGCTCGAGTCATTAGCAGGAACCAATCCATTCCAGCTAGAATTCGTGACCGCAGGATGATCGATCAATCTAACAATTCCCTCAACGATATCATCAATATAAGTAAAATCTCGTTTCATCTTTCCATGATTAAAAACCTTAATCGGTTCCCCTTTTAAAATCGCTTTCGTAAAACTAAAATAGGCCATATCCGGACGTCCCCACGGTCCATAGACCGTAAAAAAACGAAGTCCCGTCGTCGGAATTCGATAGAGATGACTGTAAGAATGTGCCATCAACTCATTCGCTTTTTTAGTCGCCGCATAAAGACTTACGGGATGATCGACCGAATCTCCCACCGCAAAGGGAACCTTTCGATTCAATCCATAAACAGAGCTCGAACTTGCATAAATGAGATTTTCACTTTTTTGAGCGCGACACCCCTCAAGAATATTTAAAAATCCGGTCAAATTACTATCGGCATAAGCATGGGGATTTTCCAAACTATATCGAACCCCCGCTTGGGCCCCTAAATGCACGACCGCATCAAATCGCTCCCCTTTAAATAATCCCTCCATCGCACTTCGATTTGCTAAATCAATTTGATGAAAATGAAACCCTGCTTGAGATTGTAGTCGAGTGAGTCGAGCTTGTTTCAAAGCCGGATCATAATAGGTATTTAAATTATCCAGACCGACAACGGTTATTCCCTTTTGAAGAAGCGCCTGTGAAACATAGGATCCCACAAACCCCGCCGCTCCTGTAACGAGTATATTTTTCCCGCTCATGACCGTACCTCCATCATACACCCTTTCTTTGCCTGTAACGATTGCGCAATCGCACGAGCAGTTCGTTTCGCCGCTCCTAAATTTTCTTGATACAGAACTTTTCCTTTTTCTCCTAAAGCGATCCGATCTTGAGTTTGATTTAAAAGAAATCGAATTTGAGCTTCCAATTCGACCTCATTTTGAACCTGAAGAATTCCGCCTTGTTCACGAAAATGTTGCGTCAAATTCTCAAAATTCTGCATGTGAGGACCGACCACCACCGGAGCCCCTACTCTCGTTGCCTCAATAAAATTTTGTCCCCCTTTACTCAATAAACTTTTCCCCACAAAAACGACCGTTGCTTTCGAATAAACCGATTTTAACTCTCCTGTCGAATTGAGAATCAAAACCTCCGGAACCGATCCGTTATTTAGGGACTGTGTAATCGTCCCCCTCAAAACTGATTTTAATCCCAGTGCATTCATCTCGCCTTGAACAGATTCCCCTCGCTCCGCATGACGAGGCGCAATTAATAATCTTAAATGAGGAAATTCAATCTTTAAATTTTTATAAATCTTCCCCAAAACTTCCTCTTCCCCCGAATGAGTACTCCCCGCAAGTAAAACAAAATCGGTCGGCTTCCATCCAACAAAAGACCACCATTTCTCAATGGAACTCTCCGAATAACTATCCTCTGCCACATCATATTTTAGACTTCCGGAAACGAAAATCGATTCTGAAGAAAAACCTGCCCCCTCTAAACGCGGTACATCTTTTTCATCCTGGGCAAAAACAAGATCCACGAGTTGTAACACCGGTTTGCAAAAAAAAGAAAACTTTCGATAACGGCTCTCCGTCCTCTTCGACAAACGCGCATTAATCAAATAAACGGGAATTTCCCGTCGCTTTGCACACCAGAGGTAGTTCGGCCAAATCTCCGCTTCAACCAAAATCAAAAGCTTAGGACGAATCATTTCAAAGGCACGAGAAACAGACCACAAAAAGTCAGTCGGATTATATACTATAATGGTTTGCTGATCTTTGATCGTCTCCGCTACCTTTCGACCCGTTGAGGTCGTTGTGCTTAAAACCACGGTCGTCATTGGATTCTGCCGTCTCAACTCCTTAATCAAAACAACGGCCATCATCGCCTCGCCAACGCTCACCGCATGAATCCAAAGATCCACACCATTGCCAATTCGATCTTTAATCTTTTGGGGATAAAATCCGAGCCGTTGCCCACTCATATGCCAAAGTTTTCCACGGCGCCAAAGACGCCACGCATAATACGGTCCCGTGAGAATAAACCCAAAGAAAAAGAGGACGTTATAGCCAACTTGTCGAAAAAAATCCATGTCTTCCCTAACGAAAAAATTACTCTTTTGCCTTCAAAATCGTAAAGGAACTATTTTTCCCACTTCGTATAAAGACTAAAACATCCTCCCCTTTTTTAACCTTTTTCAATAAACCCAAGAAAGACTTCACGTCTTTAACCTCCCAAGCCTGTGACTCCCTTTTCGGCTGAATCTCCTGAATAATAATTCCCGGCTGAAGTTTTGCATTTTCTGCCGAAGAACCTTCTTCAATTTCAGTAATAACAACCCCACTCACCTCAGGAGACAACTCAAGTCGCTGACGAATACGATCGTCCAAATCTTGAACATGAATCCCCTTAAATACATTATCAGATTGAATCACATTACTTTGGGGCTCGATCTCCGATCTCTCCTCCCCTTCTTCAATCCCTTTTCCAAAATCCTTCGGTTGTTCACTCACAGTCAAGGTTAAGATTTTTTCGGCTCTTTTTCGTAAAACAAGCAGTTTTACTTTTTGCCCAGGCAACGTCAAAGAGACCATCAAACGCAGATGACTCGGATCCTTCACCTTTAATCCATCCAACTCCAAAATAATATCTCCTCTTTGCAAACCCCCTTTTTGAGCAGGAGAATTCGGAGCGACATTATTCACTAAAGCCCCTTGATCCAATGCCAGATCAAAAAATTTCGCTTTATCACGATCAATCTGCCCAATCTCGACTCCTAAATAACCCCGAACTACTTTTCCATTCTTAATTAAACTCTCCATCGAAAACTTTGCTAAATTACACGGAATCGCAAATCCAATCCCATTAAAACCCCCTCCGGCAGAAAGAATCGCTGCATTTATTCCAACGAGCTCTCCTCGGATATTTACCAATGCCCCGCCTGAATTTCCAGGATTAATGGCGGCATCGGTTTGAATATAGTCCTCATAAACCGCAGATCCCTGCTGACGTATATTTGGATTTCTCCCTTTCGCACTCACAATTCCTGCACTTACCGATTCGGAAAGTCCAAACGGATTTCCAATCGCCAAAACTTGCTCTCCGACCTCTAGTAAGTCGGAGTTTCCCCAAACAATCGGAGTCAAGCCTGTCGCCTCAATTTGAATGACTCCAATATCCGCAAGGTCATCTACTGCGATCACTTTTGCATTCAAAGTACGACTATCATAGAGACGGACCTCGACACTCTTTGCATTTTTAATCACATGCGCATTCGTGATAATATGCCCCTCCTTACTCACAATCACCCCCGAGCCCGTACTTTCAGATTCGCCACGAGGAGCTCTTGGAATCATTCCAGGGGGAAGAAAAGGGATCATCTCCATCGGATTTTGCCCCCCCTCAACCTTCTCCGGTTTGGAGTGAGATGTAATATTCACCACGCTGGGAAGAACCACCTTACTAATATGCGTATATTCACGATTAATTTGCTCCAATAACGGAAGATCCCCTTTTTGAATCGGAGAGACTGTCGCAGGGGTATAGGTCGTCTCAGGAGTAAAACTCTTTCCTAAAGGAGTTTGACGGAGGAAATCTCCTCCTCCCTTTTTTAGAACAAAGGAATAGAGACCACAAATGACTGTAATAATCAATAGAGCAAAAAACAACCTTTTCATAGATCTTAATAATTTGTGCGCTCAGCTCTCAAAAGGCAACAGAAACCTTACGTTTTTTCAATTCCGACAAAGCGCATGTGAAATTGAAAGAAAATCCTCTTTCTCTAGATCAATCGAGCTTTAACGAATAATTCCACGTTTTGACTCTTGAATAAACTGTAACAACCTCTGAACTTCCGGACTTAAGGGAGTGATCTCCGTGATTTTCTCAATCGCCTGAGTGGTATTTAAAGAGGAATCCATCAAAATCCGATAGACAAGCCTCAACTGCTTAATCCTCTCCTCCCCTAACCCATACCGTTCAAGACCGACCTGATTAATTCCACAAAGCTGAGCCGGATTTCCATCCACTAAAGAATAAGGGGGCACATCTTTCACTACTTTTGAACACCCCCCAATCATCGAAAAGGTTCCGATCCGACAAAACTGATGCGCTGCCGATAATCCTCCCACCACCACATGATCCTCTACCACGACATGCCCGGCCATCGTCCCATTATTTGAGAAAATAACATCATTTCCGATCACACAATCGTGTGCCACATGCGAATACGCTAAAAATAGATTCCGATCTCCAATCAAAGTCGCGGCATTGGGAGCCGTTGCTCGATTGATCGTCACAAACTCTCGAAAAACGTTACGAGTACCAATCTTTAAAAAGGTCGGTTCCACTTTGTATTTCAAATCTTGGCTCTTTCCTCCAATCGCACAAAAAGGATGAAATTCATTCTCCGCACCACAATGAGTCCGTCCCAAGATCGAAGCATGATGCATCACCACACAATTCTCTCCTAAAATCACCTCCGCTCCCACAAAAGCATAAGCCCCCACCTGAGTTCCCGCCCCCAGAATCGCTCCCGCCTCAATCACGGCGGTCTCATGTATTAATGCTGTTTTCACAAAACTTTAAATCTATTGTAGCTCAATTTTTAAGCTCGACTCCCATTATGCATCAATTAAGGCGAACATTAATTCCCCTTCTGAAACAACATCTCCATTGACCAAGCATTGCCCATACGCCTTTCCAATTTTCCCTTTAGAACGGGTTAATTCAGCATGAATCATTAAAGTATCTCCGGGAACAACGGGCTTACGGAATTTGATTTTATCAGCACTCATGAAATACCCCAAACGCCCGGATTGGGTGGATTGACGTAACATCAAAATACTCGCGACTTGAGCCATCGCCTCGACCTGAAGCACTCCCGGCATCACCGGATGCCCTGGAAAATGACCTTGGAAAAACGGTTCATTGATGGTCACTGACTTCTGTCCGATCGCCTTCGTCGGGCCATCAAAGCGAACGATCTTATCCACCAATAAAAACGGATATCGATGAGGTAAAATCTTCATGACTTCATTGATATCAAGCCCCGTCTCGCCGACGGGAATATTTTCGACAGGCATTAGCTGACTGAGATAGCTCTTGTACTTTTTATAAATCACCTTCGAAAGCTCTGCATTCAAGGCGTGACTCGGCTTTGAGGCATAAATATGCGCCTTCAAACGAACCGGCACCAACGCTAAATCTCCAATAATATCTAATATTTTATGCCGAACAAATTCATCCTCAAAGCGCATCGGCTCACGACTGATCACTGACTCCCCCTGAATCACTACCGCATTCTCCAAGCTCCCCCCCTTAATCAACCCCTTATCCATGAGCGGCTTGACCTCTTCATAAAAAACAAATGTACGAGCCGGAGCGATCTCGGTCGAATATTTCTCCGGATTCTCCTGCCAGTGCAAAAACTGGGTATGCTTCCCAAGATGATTCGCATTCGTACAAGAAATCTCAAAGGTACTTGAGGGCCATGCAATCATAAAAGCCCCTTGTTTCCCCTCAACTCGCACCGGTTCACGGAGTTCAAAAAAGGAGACCTTCTCCGTCAATTCAACAGAACCGGCCTCCTGTAAGAGCTCCGAATAGATCTTTCCACTCCCATCCCCAATCGGCGGCTCATTCGCATCCAATTCAATCAGTGCATTATCAATCCCAAATCCACGCAACGCAGAAAGTAGGTGCTCAATCGTATGCACCTTAATATTCCCCTCTCCAATCGTTGTCGCACGCTCCACTTGCTTGACATGATCAATATGCGCCTGAATCGTCGGTTCATCCGGAAGATCGACTCGCTTAAAGACAAACCCCGTATTCACAGGAGCCGCTTTCACTGTCAACGTAACCGAGTTTCCCGTGTGTAGGGCCAGACCTTTAATCGTTGCACTCCGAGCAACCGTTTTTTGTAGAACATTCGACATCCGTGGATTGAAACGAAAATAAGGGGAGGGAGTCAACCTCGAAAAAAGTTTATTTTCATTTTTCATTGTCACTCGCTTTCCAGATCGCTATTTCTCCCCCCATGGCAACACCAGACAAACTCGAAGAAATTTTCCGCCTCCAAGAGGTCCTCAACCAACGCATCGGCGTTAACCTCCGTGATCTCTCTGAAGAGGAAAAGACCAAATGGATCCTCAACTACTCTCGGGCTATGAGCCAAGAGATGTCAGAACTTATCGACAGCGTCCCATGGAAATGGTGGGCGAAATATCAAAAATTTGACGAACAAAATGTTCGCGTGGAGATCATTGATCTCTTCCATTTTTTAATCTCCTTAGCTCAAACGGTCGGAATGACCTCTGATGATGTCTTCCAAGCCTACCTCAAAAAGAATGAGATTAATCACAAACGACAAGAGAGCGGTTACGCCGTTAAAGATCACGACGACTCCCGATCAGTCTAAATAATTTGTATTGTATGCCTGAAAGTTTAATCTGGATCTTATCGATCCTTTTAATCCTGATTGGACTTTTAGGGTGTATTGTTCCTGGAATCCCAGGGGCCCCTCTTATTCTTCTGGGAGCCTTCATTTTAAAATGGGGAATTCCCGATCAACTCACTTGGTGGACGATCGGACTTCTCTGCTTTCTCACCGTCCTCACCAGTCTTTTCAATCTCCTAATCACCGGCTACACGGCCCAAAAAGCCGGGGCCTCTCGACTTGCCACGGGAGCAGCAGTCCTCGGCGCTGTCGTTGGACTTTGGTTGAGTTTGCTATGGATTTTCCTTCTCCCACTCTTACTCGCTTTTGGTGTTGAATACGGGATTAAAAGAAAAAAACTGACCGACTCTGCCCTCATCAGTACGAAAGTCGGATTGGGTCTTTTGATCAGTGCACTCCTCCAATTCGGAATCGCTCTTTTAATGGTCACTGCCATCATGATCGACTCCTTTTGGATCAACTGATCATTTTCAAAATTTAAACATTTTAAATCGGTGAATGACTTAAAGCTAAAAGTCTTTAAACCGTAGTGCATGGCTTCCCACTCCCCCCGTAAAAAAGAAGAAAAAACGATAAAGCCTATAACGGTCTCCTCCGATTTCTCTTGGGGCAGTCAGGAGACTCTTTATTTCTTTGAATTAACCCCTGATCGAATCCTCGATGCGGCAGAGACCATCGGGGTTCGTTGTACCGGCCGATGCCTCCCCTTAAATAGCATGGAGAATCGGGTCTTTGATGTCGAAATTGAAACCGTGACCCCTCCCCTTCACCCCAGCGAAAAATCTCGAATCATCAAATTCTATCGTCCAGGACGTTGGACCCGCGAACAAATTCTCGAAGAACACCAGTTTCTTGCCGATCTTCGCACCGCCGATATCCCTTCAATTGCTCCGATTGCCAATGAAAGTGGGGAGACGCTCCATCAAATGCAAGATCTTGAGATCTTTTTCTCTGTTTTCCCGAAACAGGGGGGGCGCCACTGCGATGAACTTCAGGGAGAGGAATGGGATCGCGTGGGACAACTCATGGCTCGAATTCACATCGTCGGAGCTCAGCGAACGGCACCCCATCGCCTCACCCTTGACCCCCAAACCTACGGATTAAGCAGCCTCGACTATCTTTTAAAAACCGATGCCATTCATCCGGAATTTCGAAAACATTTTTCGGAGATCCTCCAATCGATTTGTAAAAAATCGACCCCTTGGTTTCAAGAAACAGAAAAACAACGTCTTCATGGAGATGGACACTGGGGAAATCTTCTCTGGGGAAATACAGGACCCGCATGGGTTGATTTTGATGATATGATTAACGGCCCTTGTGTTCAAGATCTCTGGCTGATGACCGCAGGACGTGATGAGGATACACTCCGTAACCGCGATTTACTCATTGATGGATATGAAAAAATGAGGTCTTTCGATCATGACTCTTGGCGACTCGTCGAGCCCCTTCGAGCCCTACGCTACATTCACTTTAGTGCTTGGATCTCCAAACGTTGGAAAGACCCTGCATTTCCTGCAAAGTTCCAACAATTCGGCACCCGACAATACTGGCAAGATCAACTCCATGACCTCGAGGATGTCTGGAACTGGATGGATAAACCGTTCTAGTTTTTTCACTGAAATAAAGAATACTCTGAGGAATGCAAGGAACCCGGAAAAAAGCCTTCGAATTTTGAGGTTTCATTTTCCTGCTTTCCCTATTTAAATTCTCTTTCATTCTCATCCCTATGATATTTCACTTGAAATTAGATCACTATTTTAAACCGATCCCTCTTATTTTCCTTTCCTGTTCTCTTTTTATTTTTTCAGGATTCCTCCCTCTTTCAGCAACCGAACAACTTCTGCTCAGTATTGTCCCCAATGAAAATAGCACTCACGGCACAATGCATGGGTATACCCGTAAAAACTCGCAGAGTCCGTGGACTCAATCCTTCCCCTCCACTCCCGTGAACTTTGGCAAAAACGGTCTCGCTTGGGGTCGCGGACTTCATTCTCCCCAAACGGGACTCCAAAAAAAGGAGGGGGATGGACGAGCTCCCTCAGGACGATTTAAAATAGGATTTGCAATGGGTTACGCCTCTCAACTTCCTCTCGGAAACAAACAATGGCCCTACCATCAGGTCACCGAACGCGATGCTTGGATCGATAACCCCCTGATTCCCGAACACTATAATCATCTCTACACCCTACAGCCCAACCAAACCCCTCCTCCTTGGTTCGAAAGTCAACGCAAACGACTCGGCGACTTTGCCTACGAGTGGAAAATCCTCATCGAACATAATTATCAAAATCCAATTCCCGGTGAGGGAAGTGCCATCTTTATCCATATCAGACGCAGTGAAATCAAACCGAGCTTCGGTTGTACCGTTATGGAAAAAAAAGCTCTCGAAAAACTACTCTGCTGGCTCGATCCCAAAGCCACTTCGAGCGACTCCGTTCTACTCAGTGAAAAAGAGTATCAACGCTTAAAAAAGGAGTGGGAGCTTCCCGAATTATACTGATTTTTAATCTTTGTAAACTTAGGCACACAAAATGCTTTTGTTTTATCATAAAATATATGATCAACAAAGATATTGGATTTCTGATTGATATGGATGGTGTGATTTATCGTGAAAATCACCTCCTCCCAGGAGCCCTCGAATGGGTTCAATATATGCGTGAAAATGCAATTCCTTTTATCTTTTTGACCAATAACTCAGCTCCCACTCCTGACGATCTTGCAATCAAACTCAAGCATCTTGGAATTCCAAATCTTACCGAAAAGAATTTTTATACAGCGGCAATGAATACCGCTGATTTCCTCTCAGAAACACATCCCTTGTGCTCCGTCTACTCGATTGGCGAGGCCGGTCTATCCTCTGCTTTTCAAAGTAAAAAAATCCCCAACGATCAACTTCACCCTCACTATGTTGTCGTCGGCGAAGGGAACCCCACTCTCGAAAAACTAAATAAAGCACACGAACTCATCGAAAAAGGGGCCCGGCTCATTGTAACAAACCCAGATAATTGGTGTCCTGTCGGCTCCGAAAAAACGCGTCCCGGGGCAGGAGCATTAGCCGCCTATCTTGAAGCGAGCACGGGGCAAAATGGTTATTATTTAGGCAAACCTAATCCGTACATGTTTGCCCAAGCTCGAAAAAAACTCGGAAAAAATATTAGTCGAGTCATTATGATCGGAGATACGATGGAGACCGATATTCGAGGAGCCATTGAACTCGGAATCGAAGCCTACCTAGTTCTCTCTGGATCGACCTCCCTTGAAGATACCCTGAATTACGTTTACCAACCGACTCGAGTTTTGGAAGGAATTCATGAGCTTTTAGAGGAATACAAAAGCGGTCAGCCCTCGGATCGTAAAAGCAGTCCAACTCTTTCATCTTTATTTCATACCAATGACAAGAATAATTCCCCATTAGGAAGTCAACATAAAGACTCCCAGCGACTTGAACGACGACGGTCTCGTCCACAGATGGTAAAATAATCAAAGCCATGAGTGTCTTTCTAGAATTTCAAGGGTTGAGCTATTTTCCAACTCAAAGCATCTCTCTGAGTTACCGCGACCGGCTCCGGCAAAGGGGCCGAAATCGACAGAGCTATCGAGGATCTCAAACGTCCGCACCGATTCTTCCCTTCGGATTCCTTGTTCAAAAAAGTTTGAAGATTGGATTAGGAGCCTTCAACCAAACCTTGATTCCCGCCTTTGTTGTTCAAATTCTCATCGGATCACTGGTTTGTTGTTATTTCTTATTCCCCCAATCTCATCCCTATTTTGAAAAAATTTCGGAGTTTAAAAAAAACGGGGGCTGGATCGCTAGTTTTTTATTAATGGGAGGATTTGTCGGGTTACTTTCAGAGTTGATCTCGGTCTTCACCACAACTAAAAAATGGACCCCAAACAATACCACAAACTTTGGTTATAATTTTATTGTTTTTGGTCTCATTGGAGTATTCACTGATTTTTTCTACGCCTTCCAGTCTAAAATCGTCGGCTCCGAAACGAATTTTTCGACGATTGCTACGAAAATGTTAATCGATCAATTTATTTGGACCCCATTTTTTGTCTCTCCCTATCAAGTTCTTTTAGGACGATGGAAGGCACTGCGCTTTAACTTTCGTCCACTGTTATTGGAACTTCGAAGACCGTTACAATGGTTTGGTAAAGTGCAACTCCCCGTTCTTTTGAGTAATTGGGGGTTTTGGATTCCGATGTGCACTTTAATTTATTGTTTTCCAACTTCGATCCAATTTCCTATTGCGATTCTCGCAGTGAGTCTTTGGCTGATTCTTCTCAACGCTATCATGAAAATAGATAAAAAATAATTATGAATACTCCCATCTCACTCGCCGTTGTTGGCTCTTGGTCCATCTCTTATATTAAACTGATCGATGAATTTCCTAAAGAGGGAACCGCCGCAGAAATCTTACAGGAACGTCTCAGTAATGGAGGGACGGCCTACAACACAGCCGTCAACATCTCTCGCCTTGATCCTCACATTCCTATTTTTGCCGTCGGAACAATCGGCTGCGATCTCGATGGAGAATCGATCCTCGAAGATTTAAAATCACATCAAATTTCGACAAAAGCAATGGTCACCTCTCCTGACTTACCGACGGGCTATGAAGATGTCACCTCGGTAAAAAAAACAGGCCGATGCACGATCTTCCGTCAAAAGGGAGCCAACCAACTTCTTTCTAAAGACTCCCTGAAATCAATCCCTGAAACAGTCTCTCATTATTACTTCAGCTCCTTAATTGAAAACCCCGAAATAATGATCGACGTTTTAACCGAACGTCAAAAAAAAGGGGCTCATCTCATCGTTTCAGTCAACCAACAGGAGGCCACGCAATATCAATCGAAGCTCCTCCCTGTTTTAGGGAAGGCGAATACCGTTATTCTTGGACTCGCCGAATTTGAACTGATCATGGGAGAATCCGTCAGAGTGGGAGGTTCCATTGATTCAGAAAGTTTGATTCATCTTTCAAGTGAGTTTATCAAAAAAAGCGGTCTTTTAGAAAAACTCTTTATCCACTTCCCCGAGGGGGCCCTTTATCGAAAAGTGACAGGAACCATCGCTTGGGAGTCCAGCATCGCCCTTCCCCGCTCTAAAACCTCCTCCTCCTATGGCTCTGGAGATGCTTTTAAATCTGGCGTTATCCTCGGAATACTCCACTCATATTCCAAAGAAAAAATACTTCGTTTAGGACATGCCGCAGCCGCAGCCGCGATGATGGATTTAAGTGCTTCGGGGGGAGTCTGGAGTGAGAAAAAATGTCTCCAACTAGAAGAGGCTTTCGGAAAACGTCCTCCTCTCGTTAGCTACACCCACGCGGCATGATATCGATTGAAAACTTTAATATTACTTCAGGAATCTCAAATGAGTTCCGAGGGTATTCTCAGTATCGATATCGGCTTGCAACCCGTACTCGAAATTTCAATCCTCCCCTCTGGAAACCGACTCAGAAAAAAATTGAAACGGAATGGAGAAATCTTTGGATCCAAGGGGCTCAACGAGGAATTCTGGCCGCCAAACGAAATATTATTGCCGCTTTTTTTGTTCAATTCGTAATTGCACTTTTGTTGTTAAGCTACTATTTTTTACCGTCCTCAAAAGCCTTTTTTATTCAAATCAAGGAATGGAAACAGCAAGGAGGATTGACGCTTTGCTTTTTAATGATGGGAGGAGCGGTCGCCATTTTAGTGGAAGCAATTCGAATCGCGACAAATCAAAAAGGGCGGCTTCAAAAAATAAATTTTTATAATTTTATTTTTAATTTTTTAATTTACGGCTTTTGGGGTGTTTGCACTCAGCTTTTTATCAATTTCCAAAGTTTCCTCTTCGATTCAACTCTAGGCTTTACCAATGTTCTTCTAAAAACCCTCTTTGATCGTTGTCTATGGGCAACGCTCGCCGCAATTCCCTATCAAATTATTCTTCATCTCTGGCGCGCAGAAGGGTATTCGTTCGTAAAAACAATCCAAAAACTAAGAAACTTTAAAACACTCTTAGGTGAAACCTATCTTCCGTTGCTGATTACAAATCAATGTTTTTGGATTCCGATGAATCTATTGATCTATTGTTTCCCGAATCCACTTCAGTTTCCTACCGTTGTTCTTGCTATTGCTCTTTGGGTTCTTCTTCTGAATACGATTTTAAAAAAATAGTCCACTACAGTTTAAATTCCCCTGATTGTTTCAAAAAATTACGAACCTCCGCATAAGAAAGAAGGCTTCAAATTTTTGATTGCTCTTCGCTCTTTCCTTAATACACTCTTGCGTGATGAAACTTTTACTCTGGGATATCGATGGAACTCTCATCTGTAACGGCGCCGCGGGTGAACGTGCCTTAATTCGTGTCTTTAAAGAGATCTTTAAAATCGAAACGACCTTAGATCCCTTCGACTATCGTGGACGTACTGATCGTCGCATCTCGCT
This sequence comes from Akkermansia muciniphila, assembly GCA_945883905.1. Lineage (GTDB taxonomy): Bacteria > Verrucomicrobiota > Verrucomicrobiia > Methylacidiphilales > CAMAQI01 > CAMAQI01. Next base: position 30,332 of record CAMCYL010000017.1, read on the forward strand.
GATGATGCTTGAACACTTTCAACTCCCTCATGACGAGAAAGCGTTACATGACTTTGTTGAACACTACCTTCGAACTTTAAAAGAGGAACTCCCCAAAGGAGCGGGAGGAACTCATCCCGGTATTAACGAGATTCTCGAATCCGTCAAAAACCGCTCCGACCTCGCCCAAGGCCTTCTCACAGGGAATATGATCCGTGGTGCCGAACTTAAACTCGGCCATTATGATGTCTGGGATTATTTTGAATTTGGGGCCTTTGCCGACGACAGTATCAATCGGAACGACCTCGGACCGTACGCGATCCAACGGGCCTCAGAAAAATACGCCTTCACCTTTCCCCCACAAAATGTTTTTGTGATCGGCGACACCCCCCACGATATCGAATGCGGTCGAGTGATCGGTGCGAAAACGATCGCGGTTGCGACCGGCGCCTTTACCGTCGAAGACCTCAAATCCCATCAGCCGACCTTCCTCTTCCAAGATTTGAGCGACTCCAAAGCCTTCTTTACTGCCATCGATCAACCTTAAATAGTCCCTCACTCTTAAAATCCTTCGCAAAATGGCCCACATTTTGTGATTTCTGCGGAGCCACTAAAACTCCTAAGCGAAGCGCTTCATTTTATTTTGTTATGAAGAATGAATAATGAATAATAAAATAAAATTATTCGATCCAATCTTTAAATCCATCATCAAAAACGACGTCGATCAAGATCCAGGAGGTCTGAGGCTTATAACAGATCACCCGCCAACGCAAAGGGGCACGTTGATGAAAAGTCAGATAGGTAATTGAAATCATGCGTGCGCCAACACTTTTGGTGTCCACCAATTCACTTCCAGTCGACTTCCCATAAAGCGTCAAGGCTTGCTGCGTCATATTCGCCATGAACTTCATCTCCTCCTCCTTTTCAGAAAGAGGTTGTCCCTTCACAAGCCCTTCATAAGCCTTTACGGCATTTCCTTCACTTAATCCTACAAAAAAATCCTCTAAATTTTTCTTTAATTCGGAGGGAGCCGGAGCCGGAGTCAACGGGAGATGAAATGGCTTGGCACTTCCAATCTCTCTCACGGTTCTCGCTGTTTTGTCCTCAGAAAAAGAAAAAACACAAAATAAAAGAATAATAAAAATCGTTTTATACATTCTCAGAAAATAACAACTGAGATCCGATTGAAAACATAAATCGATTATCTCTGAATTCAACTCATTAAAGGTAGCCTTTTAGTGAATGATCAACCCCTAGAGATCGGCGACGGAGCATCCTTGAGTCATGAAGTCGCTCTCACACTTCATGCAAAGGAATCCTCGCATATTTTACTATTCGATTTAACTTCACTAAGAAACTAGGAAAACCACGATGAAACAAATTCTCACCATCGGCGCTAGTAATAGCCTCTTTTACACTACCCTCTTACTACGATAGTTTTTCTCCTGAAAAAGGGATTCTGGATCCTCAGCTAAGTAAAAATTTTGAAAAGGTATTTCAGCTTTTTGCCCAAAGTCTTTAATCTTTCGAATGATCAATTTTGAGACAGTCAAAATCGCCTTCTAACACAATAAAAGTCATTTGCATTTAAATGATTCTCATTTCAAATACTCTATAACTCTCTGAGGATCACGTCGGACAAAAGCATTCACTTTTGTTGCCTGCTCAGGAGAAAGAGAATGGTTTTCATATTGCGTCCCTTGAATCTGTCTCTTTTGATCTGAGTGGGGTGCACGTCGATAATCCGAGCTCCAATCATAAATACTTCTGAGCATCATTACTTTCACATCCTCTTTTTGCTTCTCACTTGTTAAATAAATACGATCCGCCACCCCTAAATTCATCGCTCTTTCGATCAATTTTTTTAAAGAAATTACCTGAGGATCATAATCAACAACGGTCACTTCATTTCCCTGCATAAACCCCACTTCTGTTTGATTCACGCCCTCTATCCCTCCTAGACTCATTTCACCCGTCCAAAAACATCCCTGAGCGAAAGCAACTCGCTCATGATTCATCTTGAGTTCCTTCTTCGAAATTAACGGTTGAGTCTCAACGGGAGTAACACTCTTGGATATTTCCAAAACTTTTTTCATTCGTTTTACCAAAGCCTCCCTCGTCCATACCCCTTCCTCCCGCTCAATCAGATCCTTCCCATCACTATCTAAAAAACGAATTACTTGATAGTTCCAAGCAGGCTCTTGAAAACGCTTCAATATCTCCGTATCTTTACCGGAACGATTATTATAAATAAATACAGGGATAAAGCTTTCCTCTACTCCCTTAACCACCTCAGGATCAGATAGAACCTCCCTTCCAAATTTCTGACACCCAGAACAACCCGGAACCTCTTGAAAAAGAAGGAAAACAGGTCTCTTACTCTGTTTTGAGTTTTTTAACGCAGTATCTAAATCCCTTTCCCAACGAATTTTCCCGATTTCAACCGGATTCTCCGAAAAGATTCCTCTATTTAACCCCAATATAATAATAACAATATAATAAAATATTTTCATAATAATCTAATACTATGAGTAGGATTTGGAGTATTTATTCCATTTTAAATTAAAAGTCTTACTTTAAGACTTAAAATTAATCTGTGGAATAAAACAAGATGAGTTGTTCAAATAGTAATACCACAAATCCAGAGTTGTTTTGGACGGTAGTGTGGTGCGCCTATGGTCAGATGCCGGATCCGTGTTTAAACCCAGTTCTTACATTGGAGATGGATATACTTCGCATCAGAGGCAACCAGAATGGTGATGAGCAATGGAGCGCCGGGCGGCATGGATGTGGGGTGGATTTATCTCTTTCGCTTTAGGCTAATAGCTTCTAGCCAATAGCTGCTTTTTGCCCCCCTTCGCCCATGCCGTCGAGCCGACGGCGCACCATTTTTTAATTTCTAATGCACGAAATGGGTTAAATCATCTGACAAACTTAGGAAGATATGTAGCGATCTAAAACTGCTAAAAATTCATTGCGTTGAATCGGCTTCGAGAGATAATCACTCATCCCCATCGAAAGAAAGAGATCACGATCACCCGCCATCGCATTTGCAGTCAATGCCACAATCACTCGCGGTCTCTGATTTTGTTGCTGCTCGTACTCACGAATTAAACGAGTTGCCTCGATTCCATCCATCTGAGGCATTTGAATATCCATTAAAATCAATTGATATGATTTGGATTTCATTAAATCAAGGGCCTCGATTCCATTCCTTGCTTGATCTATTTTGTAACCAGTCTTTTCGAACATTTTGCAGATCAATTTTAAATTTATCTCATGATCTTCGACAACGAGAATGCTGACCGATTCACTCTCTATCGTAGGGACTGAAGTCGCAATCTCTACGACTTCTTTTATTTCACGCTTTTGGCTTAAGATTTTCACTAAAGCCTCTTGAAAAAGTCTTAAATGAAGAGGTTTTTGTAAAATCGCTGAAAAATAGTCTCTCCCCCCTTTTTCTAAAATATCTCCCTGACCAATCGAAGAGAGTAAAATCAAAGGTATCGACTGCGAAGCAGGGGTTTCCTTGATTCGCTTTGCAAGCGTGATCCCATCCATCTCAGGCATCATGAGATCGACAATCGCAAAATCAAAAAGAGGTTCTCGACTCAACAAGCGAAGTGACTCTTCGCCCTCAGAACACTCTTGAACTTTCATTCCTAAATGGGTCAAACGTTTTTGTAATAGAACTCGGTTACTTTGATTGTCATCGACGATCAGTACTTTTTTTCCCTCAAACAGAGCCTTACTCGCTTCGAAAGTTGAAATCTCTTCTAGGTTTGGAGCCTCTTTCTCAGCAATCTCAAACCAAAAAAGTGTTCCTCTTCCCTTTTCACTTTCGACTCCTAATTCACCGCCCATTAAATTGACTAAACTTTTTGAAATCGCTAACCCTAATCCTGTTCCCCCAAACCGACGCGTGGTCGAAGTATCTGCCTGTACAAAGGGCTTAAAAAGTTTCCCCATCTCCTCGTGAGTCATTCCAATTCCAGTATCACGAATCTCAAAACGAATTCTTCGATTCAACCCCTCACCTGTTCTCCTCACCGACAAAATCACCTCCCCTTTTTCCGTAAACTTAACGGCGTTTCCGATGAGATTTAAAAGAACCTGACTTAAACGTAACGGATCTCCATAAATCGTTTGCGGAAGAGTCATTTCAATGTCATTCAAAAGCTCAATTTTCTTTTTGCTCGCTCCCCATGCATGAATATCCAAAACACTCTCCACCGTTTTTCCTAAAACAAGGGGGATCGACTCCAATTGAACTCGTCCGGCCTCGAGTTTTGAAAAATCTAAAATATCATTCAAAATCCCTAAAAGCGATTCCGCACTGGTTAGAATCGTCTTAATATACTCTTTTTGTTCCTCATCCAATTTCGTCTCAGAAATCAAATTCGCAAATCCAATGACCCCATTCATTGGAGTTCGGATCTCGTGACTCATCATCGCTAAAAATTCGCTTTTGAGCCGTGCCGCGCTTTCCGCCTCCTCCTTTGCTTGGCGAAGACGAATCGCATCCTCATTCATTCGATTGGCAATCTTATTTCCAAAAGCAATCGTTCCTCCAATCATGATTAAAATAACAAATGCAATGAACCACTCATAGCGGCGAATTCGATCCGATTCAATTTTCTGCTCACGAAAGTGCTCCGCTTGAATTTTTTCAATTTGACGCATTAAGCTTCGAATTGCTTGATTGACCTCAGCAAACTCCCGATCCATGGTCGCCATTTTCTTTCCTGCCTCTTCTGGCTTGTGATCCCTAAAAAAATCAAATATCTGCTCCGCCTCTTTCCCCATCTCATTAATATTCATTTCGACGTTACTTAAATCTGAAACAAGAGACTCTCTTTTCTCAATACTTGTAAGTACTTGAATATCAATTCGAAGGCTCTCGATATAAATTCTAAAGTTTTCCTTTGCCTTCAAGTAAGCCGCCTTCTCCTCTTTTACATTCAAAGTATCAAAAATATTGTTTCCTGGAGCATTTATCTCAGCCGCATAAAAACCTAATTCAGAAATTCGATTGCGACGCTCCACCCACTCCTGATTCACCCGAATGGAATTCTCGTGGGTTTGGGTTAGTTGATAACTCAAATAGAGCCCAAGAGAAACCGCAAAAATATCAAACAATGCTAAAAGATAATAAATCCAATGAAGACTCATTTTTTCTAAAAATTTAAACATCGATCCCCTCACTTTTAATCTTGTCTCAATGCACAAATGGCCTTCGCAATCGCATTCACAACATCCGTCCCCACTAACGACTCCTCTGCCCCGATCATCGCTAAAGCCTCATCCGCCGCCTTACCATGAAGCCAGACCCCCAATCGAGCCGCATTCCAAGAATCTAATCCCTGCGCTAAAAGAGCCACGATAATCCCTGTTAAAACATCCCCTGATCCCCCCTTGGCTAAACCGGCATTTCCGGTGGAATTATAATCGATCCGCCCCTCCGGACTCACGACCATGGTTCGGGTTCCTTTTAAAACCAGAATCACTTTCTTTGCTTGAGCATACTCAATCGCCTGCCGCTCTCGGTCGACTAAATCCACTTTTAACAAACGCGCCATCTCTCCTTCATGAGGTGTAAAAATCGAACCCTCCGGAATCAACGCCTCTAACTCTGGATGTGTCGCAATCAAATTTAAAGCATCAGCATCGATCACCACGGGACATTGAATATGATCTAATAAATAGTTCAAAGCAGATAAACTCTCCTGTGACTGTCCCAACCCTGGCCCAATCGCAATGGCATCACATTCTTGAAAAAGATGAAAAAGATCTCCTGAAAAAAGATCTCGAATCATCACCTCAGAGGGAACATGCCCTGCCAATAACGGAATGCAGTCGGTAAAGGTAGAAAGATAAGTCAATCCCGATCCCCCTCTCATACAGGCCATCGAAGTTAATGCCGCCGATCCTGTCATCCCCAAGGAACCGGCAATAATTAGACTCTTTCCGTAACTCCCTTTATAGGATTGAGAAAGACGACGAGGCAATAACTCGCGAAGCTCACTTTTGGTCAAAAGCTGTCGTTGCTCTGAAAGTCCTTCACTCTCCATTTCAAAAATCGGAACGACCTCCACTCGACCGACCCAATTTGAAAAATGCTCCTTCACTAATATGCTTTTGGGAAAACCAACGGTGATCGTTAAATCCGCGATGATCGCCTCATCCGCCGCCGATGTCTCCTCACATAATCCACTCGGCAGATCTAACGCCACGGTCCGAAAAGAACCTCTCCATCGAGCCGCATTCGCTAATGCAATCACTCTCGCAAACAGTCCTTGCGGTTTTGATTTTAAACCAATTCCTAACAACGCATCAATGAGCACCCCATTGCTCCGCGGCCAATGAAGCTTCTGAAGATCCGAAATCACATCAACATCCGGAAAAAGCCTTTTCAGTTGATCTAATTTCTTTTGCGGAAGTTCCCCCAGTGTTTCAGTGACGAGAAAAAGCCGAACCGTCCATCCCTCTTCCATTAATAAACGGGCTAAGACAACGCCATCTCCCCCATTATTCCCTTTTCCAACCAAAATAACCGCCTCTTTCGCAAGACGAGTCAGGGGATCTACTAATAATACATCCCTCATCCCATGCGCGGCGAGCTCCATTAAACGCTCCGCAGAGTGACCCGCCTCAATGACCCCTTTTTCTATCTCTTGAATCTCCGGAATCGTTGCAATACGCATGTATGAAAAAGATACAGCATATTCATTCACTGAAAAGCCTCAAATCGAGCTCCTATTCTCATTTGTGCTCATTTAATAAAAGATCACAGCAGCTCTTCCAACTATAATCTCCCTGGATCTCAACAGTTCTTCCCCTCCATCGATCAATCGCCTCTCTCCAACTCTCCGGAGAATTCCAAGGAAGAATCTCTCCATTTTCGCCGGATCGAATTAAATCTTGAGCTCCCACCCGATCACTCACAAAACAAGGGGTCCCACAAGACAACCCCTGAGCAATCACCAGTCCATAACTTTCCTCCACTGAAGGCAGTATCAAAAGTTTCGCCGCTCTCATTCTTTCCGCTAATCGCTCTCTCGAAAGGGGGCCTAAAAATTTTACTCGTCGATCTCGACTCCATTTCGCGACCCACTCACGACTCTCCTCTAATACCGCTCCCGCAAACTCAATCTCCAGCGTCGGAGGTAACAACGGTAAAAGCGAATCCAATAACCGCAACCCCTTCCGCCATGTCAACTGTCCCGCAAATAAAATTCGATTCTCTTTTCTCCCCCCCATTCCCCGTTTAAAAATATCAGGATCAGCTCCAAAAGGAGCGACCCGAATCTGCTCCTTCGCAATCCCGACTTGAATCAATTGATCCCTCACCATTTGCGAAGGCACCCAATGGAAATCAGCAAGGGCATATTCTCCTCGATGTCGAAGTAATGTTTCTTGATCCACAGGAGCATATTTCTCAAAAGAGGATCCGACTCGATCAAACTCCTCTTTCACCAAATCAATCCATGTTTCCAAGGGTCCTGTCGCATGACTTAAAATCGTTTTTGAACCAAGCTTCCTTCCTTTCCGAAAAGTTTCCAACGCTTGCCCAGGAATCGCCACAATCGCTCCAGAATCCGATAACCGTGAAGCGACCGCACGATCAAAGGCCACATCTTGCCATCGAAAAAGAGTCCGATTTGAAAATCGATATCGTTCCGGAATCACCTTTAAAAGACTATAAACCATCAGCGTGCGTGTCGAATACGTTTGAATCGACATTCCCTGAGATCCTTGAAGCTTCCAACGTGGATAACCGGAAAAATAACTATTCAAAAGCCCCCTCCGATTTAACTCTCTCGCCATTTCGTAGAGGTGACACGGATTGGTCGCAGAAATATTAAAATTTTGAACCATGACAAGAGGATCCTACCGAGAGAACAATAATCGCCAAGCAGCAAAACTCCTTTAGGCAAACTTCACGTTGGTATCCAAAACAAAAAAACTTAAAGACATTGTCTCACGCAACGCCGCCACGCCGCAACGTTAAATCCCTACTCCCCCCTCGTTCTGACCACGGCTCCTCCGAGCCTCCTCCCTATTTTAAAAAGTTCTCGAAAACCAGCTTTCGATCTCTTTTTAAAAACAGGGATCTATCGCTTACGCTCTTGGGGTCAGAACTCTCCCCCCTT
>CAMCYL010000018.1 GCA_945883905.1 Akkermansia muciniphila
GATCCCTGGTGGTTACCAGATATTTCCCAAACTCTTTTCCTCCCTTCTCCCTACAGTTCTCCACTCTGAAATCAAAACGCTGAAATCCTATTGTTCTCTTAACCTCTGAGCAAATTTCACCGGTAAAGCGATGCGATTGACCTCCGAAAGGCCTCTCCACTGTTTCGAGGTCCAGAAATCCCCAGCAAAACCCAAAAATTAAAACCATCCCCCTCCATCGCCAGACCGTCCAAAAAGAATCCCTTCTCTCCGCTAAAACGGTCCCCAACAAAGCAAAGAGCATTCCCCCCAATGCCATCACCTCTAAAAAGCGCGAAAAAACGACCCCCATCAACATAAAGATCGCGGGATAAAAGAGTGGAGCCTGCATTCTCCGCTCATAGTCGTCCGCCCCCAAGTCGTCAGCGATAAAACCAAGTTAATTCACAATTCAATAGAAGTGACTCATAAAGAAGCACGAGTATTCAAAAGAAAAAATCTTAAACACATTGTCTCACGCACTCCCATCACAAAGCGAAAATCCAAAAAGGGAAAGAAATTGGAGAGCCGAGGGTAGGCAACCAGGAACGGGGGTGAGCAGGGGTTCCGTTAACGACGCCTCCTCCTTCGTCCAAGCACTTCGGCGAGACAAGCCGAGAATTTACCACTGAGAGGATCGTGAGCTCTTTCCGAGGAGAGGTGAAACCGATCCCCTCCAGAGAAACTCGATCGTTTTTTTGAAAATCCTTTTTTCAAAGAAACGGGAGAGATTCTCGGGAGGCGGCAGCCGACAAAGGAGGCGCCGATAGGAAAGAGCTCACGATCCTCTCCCTCCTGACGTGGCGGCGTCGCGGCGTTGCGTGAGAACTGTTTTAGAATTTCAATCCTCCTCCTCAAATTCACCTCTCAAATCCAGAGTTGTTTTCGACGGCAGTGTCTTAAAACAGGTTTTAAAGAGTGATTTTTGATGATTCAGGATTGAGTCCAAACTCAATCGATTCTGTTTTAAATCTCTTGATTCATTGCGTGGCTCCGCGACCTTGGCGGTTAAAGCTCCCATTCCTATTCCTGCTTCCGTGCCTTCCTTAGAGAATTCCTAATGCAATTTAGGTTTAAAGTTGGATTTTAGTTCCGTGTGAAATCCCCATCCAGAGGGTTTCGATCAGGATATGTTCCTCCCGTCCATCCAAGAAAAGAATCTGTTGTGCCCCATTTTTTAAGGATTCGACGGCAGAATCGACCTTTGGAATCATCCCCCCATCAATGACCCCCTCTTGTTTCAGAGTCGTAATTTTTTGGGGATCTAATTCCGTAAAGAGTGTTTCAGGATTTTTATGATCTCGAAGAATTCCTCGGACATCAGAGAGAAAAATAAGAGAATCGACTTTCAATGCCGCTCCGATTTTTGCGGCTGCAATATCGGCATTAATATTAAATGCTTCTCCCTTTTCCCCTAATCCCACGGGAGAGATTACGGGCAGTTTACCTTCATCTAAAAGCAGGGAGATCTGTCCCACTTCGACCTGAGCCACGTCACCAATTTGACCGAGGTCGAGTTCTTTTCCAGTTTTCTCCTGATAATAAAGAAGTTTTGTCGCCTTGAGCACCGATTTTCCAGAGACCGAAAGGGCGTTGATTCCTCGCTCCTTGAGTTTCCGAACGATCTCAGGATTGACCTCATGATCGAGCGTTTGTTCAACGACCTTCATACTGGCTTCATCGGTGACACGAAGACCGTCGATGAACTCCGGTTTAAGTCCCGATTCTTGCATCGCCTTTGAGATCGCCTTTCCTCCGCCATGAACCAGAACGAGTTTCCATCCCATTTTTCGAATCAAGGCGATATCATCTAAAACCTGATCGACGCGTGCGGGGTCCTCCATGGCAGATCCGCCGTATTTAATGAGGATGAGATGATTTTTACCTTGGAGAATTTGTTTACACGATTCGACAAAAGCAGCGGAAGGGGTTTGAGTTTTCATAGATCGAATATTTTAGAACTTTAGGAATGACAAATTAGTGAAGAGGATTTTTAAAAGATTTTGAAATGAAAGCGGTTTTCCTATTTTCTGTTGGGATGAAGCTTGGGTCGTTTTGCTTTGCGTAAAAATGGGCTTAGGTCTTTATTCTCCCTTATTAAACTCAACGTATTTCTCAGTAAAGTCGGTCGTCAAAATCGAATATTCACCGGCCCCGAGATGGAGTTGTACCGTAATGGTGAAGTTTCTTTTTGCCATCACTTTTTTCAGGCGTTTCACAGGAATTTTTGTGGCCCGTCCATTGCTTACGGCAAGGAGTCCATCAAAGTAGATTTCGACCAGTTCCTCTTTTACTTTGGCATTTGAATAGCCAATCGCATCCATAATCCGTCCCCAATTCGGATCTCCCCCGCACCAAGAGCATTTTACGAGGGCAGAGGTTGCAATCGACTGAGCCGCCGCTTTTGCATCCCGTGCCGAGGCGGCTCCTTTAACGCTGAGTTCAACGACTTTGCTAATTCCCTCCCCATCTTCGACAATCATTCGAGAAAGGGTTTTCATCACATGAGTGACCGCAGTGCGGAACAGTTCACGAGAGGGATGTTGTGCTCGGATTGGGGTGTTTCCGGCTTTTCCGTTGGCCATTACAATGACCGTATCATTCGTCGAAGTATCCCCATCAATGGAGATTCGATTAAAGGTCATTTCAACCGCATCTTCGGTGACGCGTTGAAGCGATTTTTTATCGATCGCGGCATCGGTTGTCAAAAAAGCAAGCATCGTGGCCATATTCGGGTGAATCATTCCTGCCCCTTTAGCGATTCCGCCGACGCGTACTTTTTTTCCATCGATCTCGAACTCGATTGCATAGGCTTTATGTTTGGAATCACTGGTCATGATTGCCAAAGCGGCATCGAGACCTCCTTCAGGCTTGAGTGCTTTCACGGCCTTTTTAATTCCCGTGAGGACCTTTGTCATTGGGAGATTGATTCCAATTCGTCCGGTGGAGCAGACTAAAAACTCTTTTGCTTTTGCATTGAGTTCTTGGGCGAGGGCCTCGGTCATTTGCATGGCGTTTTTGAGACCGACAAGTCCCGTACAAGCATTGGCGTTACCCGCATTGGCAATAATTCCGAGGATCCGTCCATTTTTTGCATGTTGCATTGAAACACGTACTGGAGCGGCTTTGACTTGGTTTGTTGTAAAGGTCGCTGCGACCTCTGCCGGAATCTCTGAGAGGATCAGGGCGATATCTTTGGCTTTATCTTTTTTAATTCCTGAGGCGATTCCGCTGGCATAAAAACCTTGAGCAGAGGTGACGCTTCCGTTCGTAAGAGGAGTAAATAGTTTTTTCATTTTAAAAGTGGAGCAAAAGTCTTACTACGGATTTCTCAGACAACAATTTGTTTTTTTGTAACTTTTGAATGTCGATTATTCTAGCCCTGTCGTTTCGGGGAGTCCCATTCGGATATTAAAAGATTGTATCGCCTGGGTTGCCGCCCCTTTTCCAAGATTATCAATCGTCGAGAAGAGCATCAATCGTTCGGTTCGTTGATCCCACTTCATTCCGATCTCGATTCGATTACTTCGAACGACATTTTTCATTTCCGGCATTTGATCGAGAGGAACCAGTCGGACAAACGGTTCATCTTGATAGGTCGATTGATAAAGCGCATGAATGATCTCAATCGACTTAGGTTTAGAGAGTTTGCAGGTGATAGAGCTCCACATTCCCCGATGAAGAGGAATCAAGTGGGGGATAAAACTTACCTTGACCGGTTTCTTGACTAAAAAAGAGATCTCTTGTTCGATCTCGCTTAAATGTCTGTGCTGAGGAACTCCGTAGGCCTTAGCGGATTCATTCACTTCGCAAAACAAGAGGGATTCCTCCGCTTTTTTTCCTGCCCCTGAAACCCCCGAGAGCGAGTTAATCACGATCGTCTCTGGGTCTAAGAGATTGTGGAGAAGGGCTGGATAAAGAGCTAAGAGAATACTCGTTGGATAACAGCCGGGGCAGGCGAGAAGGGATTTTGTTTTAATTTGCTCCCGATAAAGTTCAGGCATCGCATAAACCGACTCGCGAAGAAGTTCTGGGGCAGGATGAGGATGTTGGTAAAACTCTTGGTAGGTCTCCGCACTTTTAAGTCTAAAATCAGCAGAGAGATCGATCACGATCTTTCCTGCTTGATGGAGGGGAACGGCATACTCACTGGCAACTCCGTGTGGGAGGGCAAGAAAGAAGAGGTCCGCTTGATCGATCAAAGCCGATGGCGTCGGATTCGTGAATCGTAGTTCAGAGCGTTGATGAAGACCGGAGATCTCTTGATCTAATCGTTTTCCCTCCCGTTGCCGAGAGGTGACGACAGAGAGATGTGAATAGGGATGTCGAGAAAGAACCTTACAGAGTTCTTCGCCGGTATATCCGGAAGCTCCAATAATGGAGGTTCGAATCTTTTGAATAGGATGAATGGAAGAGGCCATATTGGATTAAAACAATAGCCCCTGACAATCGAAGGGCAATTAACGTTTCGAGAATTGGAAGCGTTTGCGAGCACCGGGTTGACCGGGTTTCTTACGTTCCTTAGCACGAGGATCGCGGGTCAAAAGACCGTGTTCACGAAGAACGGCACGATGCTCAGAATTCATTTTGAGTAAAGCACGAGCGATTGCAAGGCGAAGAGCCCCGGCTTGTCCATTGAGACCACCGCCGCAAGCTTTTACGACGAAGTTAAACTTCTTTGCATTCTCCGTGACAACGAGAGGAGCAAGCGCTTGTTGCTTCATGTTTCCCGTAGTGAAGTAATCATTAAAATCTTTACCATTGACGGAAATAGATCCGGTTCCGGAAGTCATTTTAACAGAAGCGATTGCCGTTTTGCGGCGTCCAGTAGCAAGGATGGGAGTCTCAGTGGCCATAAAATTAATTCAATGTGAGGTTTTCGGGGTTTTGAGCAACGTGAGGGTGTTCGGCACCTTTGTAAACACGGAGCTTAGTCAGGATTGTACGTCCCAAACGATTATGGGGTACCATTCCTTTAACAGCATTTGAAATCAGAAGTTCAGGGCGACGTGTACGACGACGTTCCACGGATTCCGATTTGTGACCACCGATATAACCAGAGTAACTCATATAAGATTTTTGAGTCTCTTTTTTACCAGTAAAAACGGCTTTTTCAGCATTAATAACGATAACAAAGTCTCCGGTATCAACGTGGGGGGTGAACACAGTTTTATGTTTACCGCGTAATAAATTCGCGGCTTTTTCGGCAACGTGACCGACCACCTGATTAGAGGCGTCGATGACGAACCATTTACGTTGTACGTTCTCTGCTTTGGCACTAAAAGTTTTCATATCATTTCCTTGTGAAAAGAGGTTTTTACTAGGCAGCTCTGGCACTCACGTCAATCTTTTTCTTAAAATCTTTTCCAAATCGGCACATTTTCTTTTAGAAGCACGATAAATTCATCGATAAATCGAATGCTTTCTTGTCGATGTTTTCCCACGGTACGGATCCAAAGAGAGGGCTCTCCGGCTGGAATCGCTCCGATCCGATGAATGACTTCCACTCGATGACAGGGATACTTCAAAAAAAGGGCATTCCCTATTTTTTGCATCTCCTTCTCCGCCATCGATTGATAGCTTTCATAGTAAAGTTGTGTGATTGTTGCCCCTTTTTCCTCCCCTCGAACAACTCCGTAAAACTCACAAACCGCTCCGAAGGTTCCATCGGCAGGAAAAGGCAAGGGGGGAGGGAGGATTGGCGCTTGGGTGATTTGAATGGAGAGATTCATTGACTTAACCTCCGCTCACGGGTGGAAGGATTGCAAGAACTTGAGCATCCAGAATGGGTTGATCCCAAGAGGCATATTCCTCATCCAAGGCGACACGAAAGGTGGTATGAATTGTTAGAAATCCCGGTTGAATCGACTCGATAATGGCTCTCGGTGTGGAATCACTTGAACAAGAGAGCTTTTTCTCTGAAAATCCGAGGAGATCACGGGCCTGGGCAAAGGGGAGAATTTGTCGTAAATTTTGGCTCATGGATTACCCTCCAATAGCGGTCATGATTCGTTGGGGTTGATATTGATTTCGAAATTGATGTTCGAGCGGTTTTTCCTGGAGTGAGGAACGAAAGACCTCTTGTAATCGATCTGATAAAATTTCAGGTCGTAAAAAAGGTTTGAGATCAAACTCAAGATGATTGCCGAGACAAGGACGAATTTTTCCATCAGCAGTGAGCCGCATTTTATTACAGTTATCGCAAAAATGAAGCTCGGTGAGGGCTCCAATGAAACCTAATTTTACTCCCGATTTTTTTAATGTGTAGTAGTGGGCAGGACCAAAACCAAGTTTCGTCGGAAAGGGAATGAGTTCCTCCCTTTGACGAATCATTTCCATGACCTCTCCTAGTGGTAAAAAATTAGTTTCGTTGAGCATCTCGGTTAAACTCAAGGGCATGAGTTCAATAAACCGGAGAGCCACATTCTGTTCTTGGGCGAATTCAATGAGCGGCCAAATCTGATCCTCGTTTTTTCCGCGCATGAGGACGGTATTGAGTTTTATCGAAGAAAAACCGGCCTTTCGACATTGCTTGATCCCTTCAATGACCGGTTCCACTTTTCCACGGGTAATCTCAAAATAGCGTTGTGGATCAAGGGCATCGAGACTGATGTTTATTTTTCGTAAACCGGCCTCAAAAAGAGGCTGAGCCAGCTCCGGAAGTTTCGTTCCATTGGTGGTCATTGAGACGGTAGCGACTCCAGGAAGTGCGGTGATTTGAGCAATGAGAGGGAGGACTCCTTTACGGAGGAGTGGCTCCCCCCCCGTAATTCGAAAGTTTTTAAATCCCTGTTGAATCGAAGCCTTGATGATCGCAAGGATTTCAGGATCTGTGAGTATCTCCTCGCGGGGAGTCCAATCGTTATAGTGTTCAGGCATGCAATAAAGGCATCGTTCATTACAACGATCGGTGATCGAAACACGTAAATAGTCCACTGTACGAATAACGGGGCTCGCACTCTGTGCGGGGAGAGCGGAGAGAGAGGGGGCAAGTTTCATGAAGGCTTGAAGGTTAACTTCACTTTCAGGTAAAGAAATCATATTTTTAGGACTTTAAAAAATATCAAGTTTGCACTCAAGAGAAAGTGAGGTAACTTGGATTTGCTTTATGAATTTAACGCCTCTTCAAATCATGTTAATTCGAGAATGCACGAGAGATGATGTTACTTTTTCAAAAATGTTAGATCTGTATGTCGATCTAGCACGTCAGGCGATAGCAAGAACTCCCGAACCTGAGGAAAAAGAGCTCACGGTTTTAAATGAGAAAAGATTAGAAAAAACGGCGGAACTTTTGAAGGGAGAACGCTCCTTCATTGGTGTGATCGACGATAGTGCTTCCTTGAATGATATTGTAAAAAGGGTTTTAGAGCATGAGGGTTATCGAGTGGAGTGTTGGTTGAGTCCCGTGGATTTATTAGAGGGATCCTCTGAAATTCCTGCTTTGATTCTTCTCGACATTGAAATGCCTGAGATGAATGGGGCCGTTGCCATGGATCGATTTAAGGCAGATCCACGCTTTGCGCGTACCAAAATTATTTTTATGACCGGTTTAGTGAACAAACAGGAGGCGGAAGAGTTGAGTCTTCCTGGAAAAACCGCCTATCTTTCAAAGCCTTTTACAAAAGAAAAACTGATCGATCTCGTTAAAAAAAGTTTGGCTTAACGGAGTTCTCGCTGGCGTTCCATTTTTTAATTCCTAATTCAGAAGCTGGGTTCAAGGGAGGATTTGCCAAATTCGATAGTCGCTATTTTCGTAAAGTTTAATTTTTTTAAATTTAATTTGTGTCCCCTTCTTCGTTTTCGGTTGCAGAACTAAGACGGATCTGCCTTTCCATTGATCTGGAATCTGACCCGATTCAAAAAAGCTTTTTTGGGCGATTACGTTTTGTTCTGAAAAGGGAGTGAACCATCTAAACGCATACCAAGGTCGTACCGAGGAATATGTCGGACTTAAATAACAGAGAATTCGATCTTCCGAGACGAAGAGATCTTGAGCGGTTGCATTTTTATTCAACCAGTTCAGAATCTCTTTTTGAGCGATCGTATGATAGTATCCAGTGGGTTGAAGGATATGCATTGTGAACCAGCTTCCATTATCACTCAGAAGGAGTAGCATCGACAGTAGGGCCGTGATTTTAAGAGAAAGTTTAGATTGAAGCGATCGCTGAGCGACTTTAATTCCTGGCAGAGCTATCAAAAATAAAAAGACCCAAAGGTATCCACGATCAAAATGCAGGGGTTGAATCGGAGCCATGATCCGGTCATGAAATACAAGTCCTAAAGTGACTAAAAATCCGACGAGGAGAAATCGATGGGTTGGTATACGAAGCCAATGAGAGGGATAGACCTTCTTTCGTAAGCCCCACCAAAGAAATAAAAAGAGCGGAAAGAGACTCAAGAGGAAAGTGATCGTATGCATCGAAAAACTAATCTTCCACGTTTCCATCACACTTTTGTGTTCAAGATCCTGACCTAAGTAATACAGATAATAACCAAGATGCGTTAAGGTCATGGCGAGGCATGTTAATGGAGTCCAAAGGGGAGGAGGTTCTTGATCTAAAAGGAACTCCAGAGTCAGCCAACTTGTGTAAATGAGAAGGAATTGAATGCCGGTAAAAGGGTGACAAAGAGAAAGAAGGAAGGCTGTGGCGAGTACGAGTCCCCATTGTTTGCGTGTTCCGAATAAAATTCCGAGAAAAAATAACAGATGATAAATTGATTCTAACGGATAGATGAAGTTTCTCCCTAAATTCAGGAACCACCATCCTCCCGAGGGGTCGAAGAGGAGCCAATCATTCGTGTTGTGATTCTCAATAAGACTGTAACAGAGCCCTCCGATCGATAGGAGTCCGCCTCCCCAAATAAAAATTAGCAAAAAACCGAGATCAATCGGCCGATTGATTTGATGGAAATATTCAAAGAGTGAGATTGAAGCGCGAATGGCAGCAAGTCCTGTGATGATGCCAAAGAGCATGAAGAGCAACCCAGGATCGATTTTTATAAAATGTCCCAACAGCCCTAGAATCCATGTGGGAGGCTGAAAATAGTGTCTTTTGGTTTCTAGATTTGGACTAAAAGGGTTTCCGTAGGAGAGGGGAGGAGACCCTCCATCGAAGTATTCGCGAGCAATCGCCATGTAATAGGGCATGTCATCTTGAATGAAAAAAGAGGGGATTTTATTTTCGGAGCCGTGCTTAAAATGACTGAAATAAAGGAGCAGAACCGGAAGAAATAAAAGCAAGGAAAGAAGCCAGCGATTCAGTTTTTGAACACTCATGAAGGTTTAAGGAATAAAATGGGCTTGAGATTCCATATTCAAGGTCGTGAGTCGTCCTCGTAAGACTCCCCCTTTTTCGACGCATATCTCTTCGCTAAAAATTCTTTTTGAAGAAAGGCTTCCTTTTTCCCCAATGATAATCTTTTTTGCTCTCACGTGAATACAGTTGATCTCCCCTTGAACCTCCAGGATCGGAGTGATGAGAAGGCGAGCTTTACATGTCGCCTTCAGCGCAATCGTAATTTTGGGGGCCTCGAGCTTTCCATCGATCGATCCGTTACGAGATAAAATCGCCTCCTCCCGAGCAATAAGGCGTGTGCGGACTTTGCAGGAAATTTCAATTTTAGAGGCTGCAATCTCGGTCCCTTCATATCGTTTTCTTCCCGAGATTTTAACCGCCCCCAAGGTATTGATCTTCGTGTCATCTCCAGCCGTTAATTCATAAGATTGAAGATTGAGGTGAGAGGAGCATTGAAGGCAAGTACTGGAAAGAGCCGATTCGACGACGCGAAGTGAATATTGACATTGAGGACAGATAATATTTTTCGTTGCCTTTGGGGACTTGATCGCTGGTTTTAAAAGTGCTTCAGAAGTTCGAATGTACTCTCCACAGGCTCGACAATTGGTAGAAACAACGCCGAGGGGTTCGGTTTGTTGGTGCTGACAATGAGAGCAGTGAACTTGAATGGTGGAGTTATTCATCAGAGGAAGAAAAGTGGGTAAGGGAGAAGGGGAGATTTAACCAGAGTGGAATTCTTGTTCCGATTTGAACATCTGCATTGATCTTTGCTCCTGGATTGATCTTTAAGGTTTGACTTCGAATCGCCCCTTGAAGCGTCGCTCGTTCGTCGCAAAGTAGATTTCTTTTCGTTTTAATTTTTCCAACGTACTGGGTGGAAAGATGAATCGATTGAGCAGAGGTGAGATCTCCTTTCATTTTAAGCTGATCTGTAATATGCAATGATTCGGCTGGGTCCACGGTCAATGTTGTAGCAGATCGATTTTCAAAAGTCTATGTTAAGGAAATGAGGAGGGGTGACTTCGTCTGTCATTTTTAGGATGAGGAGCCAAAAACAAAAAGTTCAGAGGTTTTTTTCTTTTTCTTTTTTAGAGGGGAAGGGAAGTCGGTTGTGGGGGACCAGAAAAGTGGGGACCACATATTGCCGTTCGATCACCTTGCCGGATTGATTTTTAATCACCTCAGACTCAAAGGGGGGGCAGGGGGTAGGAACCGGCTTAAAGAGACCATTCATATTATCTGCCATTTGAAAAAGAAATGGGGGGAGGGGTTGTTTTATTAGCCAAAGAACTGCGGCTCCATTTAAAAAAAAGGCGATGACAATCCCAAAAATCAGAGAGCCATTGATTTTTTTATACCACGGAAGCTGATACCTTAAGGGCGAAACTTTGACTTTGGATAGAGCCATAATGAAATATGGGCTTGGTTTTTAAGTCAATCAACAGAATAAGTAAGGGAGCAAGCGGCTCAGGGGGAGCACTACCGTCCAAAATAACTCTGGATTTGATCGGTGAATTAGAGGAGGGGGATTGAAATCCTAAAGTAGTTCTCGCGCAACGACGCCACGACGCCACGTCAGAGGGAGAGAGGATCGTGAGCTCTTTCCTTTCGGCGCCTCCTTTGTCGGCTGCCGCCTAAAGAGAATCTCTCCCGTTTCTTTGAAAAAGGGATTTTCAAAAAACGATCGAATTTCTCTTTAGGGGATCGGTTTCACCTCTCCTCGGAAAGAGCTCACGATCCTCTCCGTGAGAAATTCTCGGATTTTTTTGTATCATGTGGGGAAGTTCTGACCCAAGAGCGTAAGCGATAGATCCCTATTTTTAAAAAGGGATCGAAAGCTCGTTTTCGAGAACTATTTAAAAATAGGGAGGAGGCTCGGAGGAGCCGTGGTCAGAACGAGGGGGGGGAGTAGGGATTTAACGTAGCGTCGGCTTGTCTCGCTGAAGTGCTTGGACGAAGGAGGAGGCGTCGATACGAAACCCCTGCTCACCCCCGTTTCTAGTTGCCGACCCTCGGCTCTCCAACTTCTTTCCCTTTTGGTATTGCGCTTTGCGCAGGGAGTGCGTGAGACAATGTGCATTGTATTTAAGGTTTTTTTTAGCTGGACACTAATGAAGGGGGGGGTGTTTATATCGCTATGACTTTATTTTGAAATTTGTATTGTAGGGCTCCTATGGTTCAACGATTTTCAAAAGTCGTATTGATCACGACGATCATCTTGATGGTTGGTTGGTTGATTTCAATTCGAGGCTTTACAGCTTATCGAGATCACTTTGGAACCCCCCTAGGCCCTGATTTTCTTCAGTTTTATACGGGGGCGAAACTTTTTACTGAGGGAAGGGCTCAGGCTCTTTACGACTTTCAGGTTCAGATCGAGACTCAATCGTCGATCTTGCATTCCTCGCAGGAATATCTTCATCCTTACATTTATCCTCCGTTATTGGCGTGGTTGTTGCAGCCGTTAGCCTATTTGGATTATCGCTTCGCCTTTGCGATTTGGAGTGTTGTTGGGATTGTTATTTTATGGCGAGTCGGACGTTATTTCAGGTTTGGGCTTTCCTTAGGCTGGTTTCCGGTTTTTGCGACCTTTTCATATGGACAAAATAGTTTTCTGAGTTTGGGAGTGATCGGCCTGATCGGTTGGCTGTGGATCGAAAAACGGAGTTCATTTTGGAGCGGAGTCGCGGCGGGACTTTTACTTTATAAACCGCAGTTGTTCGTCGGTTTGATTCCGATTTTTATCATTCTAAAGGAATGGAGAGTTCTTCAGGGAATGGCGGTTTCGGGGCTGATTTATTTATTGATTTCATTTTATTTAGTTCCGGAGCAAACGGCGGAGTACCGGCTCTTTGTCATTGAACGGATTCCGCAACTGGTATCCGCTCCTGGTTTTCCCGTGACTCAATTTTTTGATACAAAAGGTTTTTTTCGACTTCTTTTCCCTCAGATTGATCCCTGGGTTCAAAACCTTCTTTTTATAGGAGTGATGTTCTTTTTTTTACGACTTTTTTGGATTTGGTTGAAATTGATCCCGATTGAAAATCGAGCGTTGAGGATGGCGGGAGTTGTTCTTTTGCTTCCTTGGACGAATCCCTATTTTTTAGTGTACGATTGGACCCTTTTGTTGATTGCTTATGGAATTATTAAGAATCAAAGGTCGACTTTGAAGTTAGGGGTGGGGGGAGGATTTAAAATGATCGTCTCAATGTGGATTGTTGCCCTATTGAGTTGTATCGTTACGTCGGCGATGCTGGAACGATGTGGTTTTGCGATTCAGTGGGCGCCGATCGTTTTAGCGTATTGGACCTATCGTTTTTTTACAAAAAACTAAATGAATGCGTCAAGTCACTCATAGTTTCGTTTCAAGGCACGAATGGATTCCCTCCGTCAGGCTTTTTCGATCCAAGTTGCGACCAATAAAGATAATTGAATTTTCTCGGATATCCGATTCCCAAGGATTGCCGGGTTGTGCCTCAAATAACATATGGACACCCTGGAAAATAATCCTGTTTTTTTCTCCAATCAGACTGACTACTCCTTTCATACGATAAATGTCCACTCCTTTTTCGCTTAAAAGCGTGGTGATAAACTGATTAAGTCTCTGTCCATTGAAGCTTCCCTGAGTGACTATTCCCACAGAAGAGACCTCGTCATCGTGTTGATGATTGGGCTTGTGCGTCAGCGAAATAAGTGGATCGAGAGTTCCTTCCGATTTCTCGAATTTCATTTGAAACTCCTCTGGGTGGTGTTCTGTGAAGAGGGCGAAGAATCCCTCTTTTGAAATCGGAATGATGAATTCCGAATTTGATCGTTGGAGATCCAGTTGGTAGAGATGTCCGAGTTGGGAAATAGATTCACCCGAGCTGAGGGATTGCGGATTGGTTGAAAAGCTTTGTGCCGCTTTTTGATCGAGAGACTTTAGGGATTTCAGATCGGATCCTGGTGCTTGATCAAAAAAAAGGTTCATCGCTAGGTCAGGCCCCTTATGGGTCGTGATCTTGTAGTTTCCAGGTTTGAGCTGATAGATGGCACTCCATTCATAGGGTCGTTCGGGTTCCAAAAATTGAGGTTCGACTTCCATCGCCCGATCCAAGTTGAATCCTCCGATATTGAGAATTCGGTCCATTTCGATCTGGGCGTTTAGAGTTCTGTAAGTTTTTGCCCCTTGATTTAGATTTTGAACCCGTTTTTCCAAAGCGTCAAGTTGGACGGAGTCGATCAAATCCGTTTTATTTAAGAGAACAACGTCAGCGAACCCGACCTGTTTTTGAGCCTCATCGGAGTCATCGATATGCTGCCAAATGTGTTTGCAGTCCACCACTGTTACAATTGCGTCTAAGACGAAATCCTTTTTGATTTCCTCATCTACAAAAAAAGTTTGTGCGACAGGTGCGGGATCCGCTAATCCAGTGGTTTCGATGATAATGGAGTCAAAGCGATCCCGTCGTTGACGGAGCTTGCTTAAAATGCGAATGAGGTCGCCACGGACGGTACAGCAGATACAGCCGTTATTCATTTCAAAAATCTCCTCGTCTGATTGAATGACGAGCTGATGATCAATGCCGATTTCGCCGAATTCATTTTCGATGACGGCGATTCGCTTTCCGTGGTTTTCGGTTAAAATACGATTCAAAAGAGTCGTTTTTCCGGAACCTAAAAAACCGGTGATCACAGTGACAGGGATACGTTTTTGGGTGTTATTCATAGAGTTCTAAGTTCCATTCTGGAAAAGGATCTGGTAAGGATTTCCAACTTTCTTCTCCTAAGTTAAATTCCTGATCAGTGAGTAGACAGGAATCAAAGTCTTTCTTAAGTTCTTCTTTGTTCATATCGATTCCGATAAGAACAATTTCCTGACGACGATCTCCAAAAGGTTTTTTCCAGTTTTTAAGAATCTTATTTACGGATTCTTCTTCCAGAGGCCAAAGGCGCTTAGGAGCTGCTGCCCACCAAAATCCTGCTGGTTCATTTTGACAAATCGCACCCGCTTGTGACCAATATCCAGCGGCTTCCATTCGACTTGCCAACCAGAAAAATCCCTTGGAACGAATAACCCCGCTCCATTCTTTTTTAGACCAATCGTAAAAACGGCCTGGGTGAAAAGGTCGGCGAGCTTCATATATAAAATTTGAAATTCCGTATTCTTCCGTTTCGGGTGTATGAGTGCCACGGGGTTCAGAGAGCCATGCTGCATTATGAGAAGCCTCTTCAAAATTGAATCGTCCAGTATTCAAGACTTTATCTAGGGGGACATTGCTGTTTTTTGAGAAAACAATCTCTGCGCGTCCATTTAACGCCCGAATCATCGACTCAATAATTCTAAGGTCGACTTGAGAAACAAGATCAATCTTGTTGATCACAACGACATCGGCAAATTCAATCTGTTCTATCAACAGATCAACGATTGTACGTTTGTCTTCTGCATCCCGTTGGTGTCCCCGATGATGGAGTCGATCTGTAGATCCATAATCATTCAGAAAATTAAAGGCATCAACGACGGTGACCATTGTGTCCAGTCGAGAAATATCAGAGAGACTCTTTCCTTCCTCATTCGGAAATGTGAACGTCTCTGCGACAGGAAGAGGCTCTGAGATTCCCGTGGATTCGATGAGGAGATAATCAAATCGATTTTCTTTAGCAAGACGAGAGACCTCCAAAAGAAGGTCTTCCCGTAGGGTGCAGCAGATACATCCGTTGGACATTTCGACAAGCTTTTCCTCAGATCGACTCAGGGCTGCTTTTCCATCTCGAACCAGTGAAGCGTCGATGTTGACTTCACTCATGTCGTTCACGATCACCGCAACTCTTTTGCCTTCACGGTTTTGAAGGATGTGGTTGAGCAACGTAGTTTTACCTGAGCCGAGATACCCTGAGAGCACAGTGACGGGGAGACGATTGGTATTTGTAGAATAAGGACTCATTTCCATGCAAGTTTGAGGGTTTCTAAATTACTTCTCATTCTTTTGAGATAGGCATCGGCTTCAGAGACTCCAACTTCAATCGTATCCAGCGTGGCAATCTTCGCCCCCGACTCTTTAGCAATCGCCTGAAGGGCTCTTTGGGAGTAACCTTCCTCGACAAAAACAGTGGTTACTTGATTTTTGCGAATTAAATCAACAACCGATTTGATGACTTGTGGGCTGGGGCTTTTTTCGGGAAAATCTTCAACGCAAGCGATATACTTAAATCCATACCGTTTTGCGAGATAAGGAAAGGCATCGTGAAAAGTGATCAGGTTTTTATTCTTCAATACTTCAATTTGATTTTTAAAATCCTGATTTAATTTTCCGAGTTCATTCAAATAAATCTCGGCGTTGGTCTGGTAGGCTTTAGCATTGATTGGATCGACCTTTTGAAGTCCTTTTAAAATATTTCTAACTTGGATCTGAGCACTCACAGGATCTAACCATATATGAGGATTTTTCCCTTTCTCCGTTTCTGAGTGTTTGTGGGAGTCTCCTTGACGCTCAGCGGTGAGCTCAATGACTTCTGGATTTTCCAGTAGATCGACCCCTTCGCTTGTATCAATGATCGCTTTGTGATCTTTAGTGAAATTTTCGAGCGCTTTATTAAGCCAATCTTCAATGCCAAGTCCATTTATGATAATGAGATTCGCCTCCTTCAGCTTTTTCATATCGGAAGGTTTAAACTGAAAATGATGAGGTTCTGCTCCCGATTCAACAAGAGATCGAACATCTGCTAAATCTCCTGCAATCGACTTTGTGTGTGCGTAAATAGGGAGAAATGTGGTCACGACTTTGATTTTTTCCGCCATCAATGAGACGGGGAGAAGTACGACAAGGGCAAAAATGAAGGGTATTCGTTTCATGAAAACGTTGTAGACATTAACTTCTACAAATGCAAGCTATTTGCATGTTAGTAAGTGTATCAACCATTTTCCTCCTCTCCTAAAATAGAACCTCTATCCTAACTCTACCTCTCGCTTCCTTTGAATCTCTTCGTCTTCGCGCTTTTAAATTCCTCATTCAAAAAATGAATTTACGATTTCGGGAGAATTCTTTTTCAGGACAATGAGGTAAACGATAAAAGTGACGGCAGCGGTTAAGAAGCCGGTGAGGCCCATTATTCGCAGAAACTTCGAATTCGTGATTCGTTCTGTTCGGGGACGAGGGGGTCGATTCATCACAACGAAGTGAGGCCGCGGTGAGGAGTCTTGCATCGGCGGCAACAATATCTCCCGCCTCCAGAACGAGAATATCACCCGTCACAATTTGGGAAGAGGGAATGTGATGAATGGTTCCTCCTCGTTTGATATGGGCATGCGGAGAGACCAGAGAGGGTGGATTTGAATTCGGAAAGGAGTTCCTCGAATGAGGAAGCGGTCCAACTTTTATTTTGGGGCTTTGACGAAAACATGCGTCCCTCACAATAACGAAAAAATGTCGATCATTTTGTGAAAGATTTCAAGAGTGAGGGACTATCGGATTTGATCATGAACGAGTCGTTCATCCATCCAGTAACCGGTCCGTGCATAGTGTTCATGGAGACGGATTTCATAATCCCGGGTCGGGAGTGTTTCAATCGTAAATTCTGGTGAGGCTTTGATCGCTTCTTGAGACAAGTTGACATAAACTTTGGAATCACTCCAACTGACTCTTTCGATCCATTGAGGAGAGACTAAAATACTTTTTCCAGGAAGCCAATTACGGGTATTAATGACAAGGTAGCGAATTGCCCAAGTCTCGTCATCGATGATAAAATCTTCGACATGACCGACCTCTCCGTCATTGGCTTGGATATAATACCCCATGACCTCTTCCATACTCCGTAGATGTGGATCCCATGCCTTATGGATACCTGTTGATTTTTCGGATTCATCAAAATTAAGTGACGTCGTGGAATAAGCTCCCCACAGATAGGGTCCACTCCAATAAAGGGGCCATCCGTAATATCCTGAGTAGTCCACTTCGAATTGTTTTGAAACCGGTTTATCGCTATTAATAGAAGGGCTTTTTTCAATCTGGTTATTCGTGAGGCTCACTCCGATCGATTCCTCCGTGTCATTAACGGCAATGATTGAGTAGGGGGAAATTAAAACTTTACGCTCCGAGATCCAATTTCCGGTATCGGCGACGAGGTAACGGATCGTCCAATGAAGATCATCAAAGTAAAAGTCCTTTGTTTTTCCGATGTTTCCGTCGAGAGAATCTAAAGTGAAATTTTTGAGCATTTTCGTATTGAAGAGCATAAGCGTTCGTTCCTTTGGGGGGTGGGTTCAGTTTCCTGAATATAGATTATGATAATCGAGGCTGATCTGCTATGGGGTGAAACCCGAACTATTTAAAATGATTGAAGATTCCGAATGATTGTTGGATGTAATAAAATCAATAGAAGGCGAGGCGTCCTATGATGGGATTATTTTAAATAGGAGGTAATTCTGGAATTTTTTTTGTTTGGTGAAAAACTCGGGAGTGGAAAAGGCAGAAATTAACAGGGATGGATATGATTCACAGGATGTTTTAAAGACAATCTTTAAACGCTTAATCCGTCAGCTGCCCATAGACGTCAACTTAAGAGAAGAGAAAAACTATTTTAACCTCAGTGGAAAACGAAGGTTATGATTGTTTTAAGTCGGAGAAAAAGGCGGTTATCTTTGTTTTCAAAAAAAATAGAGAATTGAATTTTTCTCTGTGGCCCTCCTTTTACTCTGCGGTTAAAACTCTTTTTGTCTGTTAGGTTGACGCGCATGGTCAGTTGACGGATCGCTGATTAACGCTGATGATATGCAATTAAAAACAAAGGGAAATTCACCTTGTTTTCTGAATTTTTCTTACACTTCCTCGACCGTGGTGGTCGTGGTGCCATTCCCACGGACGGTTGTGCGGCGGATAACCCGTCGGCGCACGTACCCTGTTTCGCCAAAAAATCCGACAATTCCAAGAATCAGATAAGCCCAAAACCAGAAATTATTTGTGCCGATGGCGGTGGAGATGTAGTAGGCCATGAGAAAGCGGGGAAAGAGGAGCCAAGACGCGAAATTAAGTAGCTCAGAAAGTGAATTTGACGGATACGTTCCTGTTCCAAACCAAGCAATAAAAAGAGCGAGTCGCGGAAAAAATAAGCCGGATAATAGAAGCCACAGGGCAATAGAACCGGTGTCGAAGGGGGAGTTTGTCATTCATAATACTTACTTTGAATTTGTTGGCGTCCTTTGACTTTACCTTGGCGGTTAACTTCCTCTTTGAATTTAAAATTCCGCAGCCGAAGCGCATTTCCAATAACCGAAATACTACTGAAGGCCATTGCGGCACTCGCAAACATCGGACTTAATAGAAGTCCGAAGGTGGGGTAGAGAAGGCCCGCCGCGAGGGGAATACCGATAATATTATAGAGAAAGGCAAAAGCGAGATTTTGACGAATATTTCGCATGGTGGCGCGACTTAGGGCAATCGCCTGAACGATTCCGAGAAGATCTCCCCGCACGAGAGTTACTCCAGCGGTTTCCATTGCCACATCCGTTCCGGTTCCCATGGCGATACCGACATCGGCAGCCGCG
Source organism: Akkermansia muciniphila (assembly GCA_945883905.1). GTDB lineage: Bacteria > Verrucomicrobiota > Verrucomicrobiia > Methylacidiphilales > CAMAQI01 > CAMAQI01. Next base: position 18,832 of record CAMCYL010000018.1, read on the forward strand.
AGAGCCGGGGCATCATTCACTCCATCCCCCGCCATAGCGATTCGACGACCAGATGATTAACCGCAGGAGATTTTTTCGGAAGTTCGATGTTTATTCGAGCTAATGAATGATATGGAAGCGGATCAAATAATCTCATCAACGAAGATTACGGTACTTCGATCGATCTTCCATGGGGTCTAACCCGACTATTTATAATGTGTTTATTTCTTGATTCCGTAGGAATTGACTAAGCCTTCTGTGACCGCTTGTGCGTATTCGCGAAAGATACTAGGGAACGGTTTATCGAGAATCGTTCGAGTTCCTTCATAATCTCCGGCCAGAAGACGACGGACGACATATTTATTATTCATGAAGTAGGGCTCAGTCGTTACGACCGGTCCATCGTATTCACGATTGGCAGCCAGATTCCGAGCGACGACATATCGATTGTTGCTGAGTTGTCGTGAGCTTTTGGTATTGCCGTAGGGCACGGGGGGTAGATTTGTGAGTTTTTGGAAGGCGGTTGCAATCTGCTCTGTGACATATTGTTCTGTGGCGGTTCCTTGATCTAATATTTTATAAATCATTCGGACCTGTTGCTCCGGATCTGCCGCCTCCTCTTTCGTATACGCTCCGTGAATAAAGAAGATGTTTTGATTAACGCCGACAGTTTTTCCTCGGCCGCTGCTGAGAGTGGCATTAATGTAGAGAACGATCGTGAGATCCGGTTTAAAGAGGGATCTTATTTTTTGGGCACGAGAGCGGATTTCCCCGATTCTAAAAAAGAGAAATTGTGTCACGAATTCGATTCGATCTCCGAGACGATGGTATTGATCGTTGAGAAGAAGATGACCGTATTTCTTCTCAAGATCTGGATATTTTTTATAAATTCTAAGTCGTGCCGCTTCTTTGAAGTCCTCGATTTGGAGTTTAGTTACAGGCTCTTTTTCTTCACGTGTTAAGAACACTTCAGCCCCGAGTGAACGGAGGTTCTCCCGGAGGATTTTTGCCGTGATCAGATTCATATCCCCCTCTTGGACACGTCCTAAACCAGGATAGAGAACAGAGCGATTTTGCAGGGGCCCCCATTTGCCTCCGATGTGACCGGGATCGATCGCAATTTTTAATCCGAGAAGGGGAGCGGTCGAGGAGGTGATCGTTTGGGAGAACTCTTGAGGAGTGCGCCATGTTCTCGGATGGGGATTCAGCTCCGCGCAGGGGGAGGCAAAAGTGAAGGTATAGAGAGGGTTAATTTGTTGGGGTTCCTTAAAAAATGTCACTTGATTTTGGTTCCATTGAGTAAAAGGCTTGAGTCCCTGATAGGGATCAAAGATCTGATGAAGTTTACTTTCAAACTCCTCTCGACAGATTGTTTTTTGGTAGACATCGAGCGTGGTCCAAGGCTGTGGTTTAATCAGGGTCCAAGGATTAGGAGGAGATGGAGTCTCCGAAAAAAGAATGCCTGTAATAAAAAATCCAATGAGGGCGAGCCGATGCATAAAATTGAATTAGACGGCATCTCTCTGGAATCAATATCCTATTTTTCTTGGATGAGGTGATTTTATCATTACTGTTATTCGGATGCCTTTGTGTTTTCTTTTTATCTTTTTAAGTTTTTTATCTGGAGAAGGGGTGATTCCAGGAGTGGATGTTTTAGTGGAAAAAGAGTTTCCGGGATTACTTCATAAAAAAGTGGGACTTGTGACAAATCCTTCTGCAGTGAGTCGCAACGGAAAGTCGACCTTGCAGATTCTTTTTCAAGAGAAGCGGATTCGTTTAAATGCATTATTTGGACCGGAGCATGGGGTATATGGGACAGTTCCTGCGGGAAAATATATTTCGAGTTTTCGAGAGTCGAATACGGGAATTTGGGTGCATTCGCTCTATGGAGCGACCCGTGCGCCGAGTCCCTCGATGATGAAGGGACTTGAGGTGATCGTTTATGATATGCAAGATATTGGGTGTCGTTCCTACACCTATATTAGTACCTTGGGATTGGTGATGCAGGAGGCGCAGAAGCAGGGGATTGAGGTGATGGTCTTGGATCGACCGAATCCGATGGGAGGAAATCGAATGGAGGGACCGGGATTAACTCCTGCTTATAAATCGTTTATTGGGCAATATCCGATACCCTATGTGTATGGATTGACCATTGGGGAGTTAGCACAATGGATCAATGTACGCTATTTATCCAAACCCTGTCGATTGACTGTAATTCCGATGAAGGGGTGGCATCGAGGAATGGTCTGGGAAGAAACTGGGTTAAAGTGGGTTTCGAGTTCGCCCAATATTCCGGATATTCAATCGGCACGAGGTTATATTGCCACCAGTATTTTGGGGGACGTAGGGGTGGATACGGGGGTTGGAGAAAAGTTTCCCTTTCAAGTGGCAATGCATGAGGGATGGAATGGGACTGCTATGGCAAAGCGATTGAATGCCAAAGGGATTGAAGGGATACGAGCTGAACCGTTTTCTTATCGAGCCAAAAAAGGGAAATGGGCGGGGACTTTATATTCTGGAGTTAAACTGCACATTAACCCTCAGGCAAACGGGATGTTGGCCTCCTATGGGTTTCATATTTTAGAAGTGATTCGGAAAGAAAATCCGGAATGGAAAGGATTAGCTCGTGCGAATAGCGAGAAAAGGGGGTTATTTGATAAGTTGAATGGATCAACGGTACCGAGAGTGATGTTTTTAAATGGGAAGTCGGCACAAGAAATTGAGCAAACCTGGGCAGCAGGATTAGTGCGATGGAGTGAGGAGCGGAAGCCGTTTTTGATTTACCCGAATGAACGAGCCCCGATTCCCTCGATAGGTTCGAATCGTCAGTAATTCCTAATGCAAGAATGGGGATTATTTGATATTTTCAACGGATGAAGAAAAATAAACTCGAGATCCCCCTTGTTTTCGTTTCAGGATCGGGTCATGGATTAGGGGCCTATTTGGCGGAGTCATTTTCAAAGAAGGGGTATGGAGTGATTTTACATTATCGGAGTCGAAAATCGGAGGCAATCGCATTGGGGCGACGATTAAAGGCTCTTGCGGTTTTTCAAGGGGATTTAGGTGTGGAGTCGAAAGCTCAAGCCATTGCACTTGAGATTCGAAAACGTTTTGGGGTCTTGGACTGTTTGGTGAATAATGCCGGAGTTTATTCTCCTAAGCGGCTCGTTGATTTATCATCGCAAGAGTGGTGGGAGGGATTGAATTCGACGGCGTCATCGACTTTTTTTATGACCAAGGCACTCCTTCCGCTCATTCGTGGCTCAAAAAACGGACGAATCATTAATATCGGTGACTCGAGCTGTGATCGTTTAGGGGCTCGAGATTTAGCGATGAGTTATCATATTGGAAAAACCGGAGTTTTGATGCTTACAAAATCCTTTGCCCAGTCGGAGGGAGGCGATGGAGTGACTGTTAATATGGTCTCTCCAGGGTGGCTTGAAAATAGTGTCGGAAAACTCTCAAAGAAAGAGATTCCAGCAGGAAGATACGGAAAATTTGAGGATATCTGGAATGCGGTTGAGTTCTTGATTAAGCCGGAATCTAACTACGTGAACGGCTCGAATGTAGTGGTGGGGGGGGGATGGAATTTACGTTAGTCCCCTTTTTCTTCATCCTCCCAGTAGTGATGGAGATAAAAACGGTTCGAAAATATCGGTTAAAAATTACGAAGTAGCCTTGTCTGTAGGGGCAATCGTTTCGCATTGAATGAGGTGAATTTCACCACAAGAGCAGGTTACTTGTATTTCTAAAAGTCCATTTTCTTTGGGGATTAAAACGGCTTTGGGCTCTCCCTTAATAGGTTCTACTACTTTTTGTTGTTTAGCCTCCACCTCCATTTTAACTTTCGGATGGAGATTTTCGATCTTTGTCCCTGAGAGATCCTTAATAATCGTCGGAAATTTAGCGTGTTGAGAGGGGGGTGTTGATTCGATCCCCGTCGCTTTCATGACTTTAATGGCAACATTATTGGGATTAGGCATGTTCATAAAATGAATTTAAAAAATAAAGGATTTGATTTACCGGTTTTGTTATGGGGCAGCGACTTGATCCCGAATGATTTCGATCGTGTCGGCATTATTAGGTCTGACGATAATCGTGATTCGGCGATTATCCTCTGAGCTCGCGGGAGTATTTTCCATCGGTTGTCGATCCGCGTAGCCAATGACGCGAAAAAAACGATCATTGGAGATTCCACCTTCCAGCAGCAAGGATTGGGCGGCGAGGGCTCGATCCGAGGAAAGATTCCAGAGGTTGACCGGTTGATCGGGGTTGTTTTCAGCGAGGATTTTTTGGGTATGTCCTTCGATTTCGATCGTGTAAGGGTAACGTTCGAGGACGATGGCAATCGTAGAAAGTATAAACTTACCGAAATCAGTCAGGACGGCTGTTCCCGGTTCAAAAAACGGTCGGTTCGATTTATCAATGGCGACGATTCGCATTCCGTCGGCATGGAATTCGAAGCGAATTTGATCCTCCCCGATTTCAGAACTATTTTTGAGTTGTTCTCGGAGTCGCTCCATGGCACGAGTGAGCTCTTGGAGGGCGAGGAGGTCTTTGCTCGCCTTATCGACGACCTCCGTCATATACGGTTTGAACTGAGAGTATTCCTTACTCCCTCGTCGCCCTTGTTGTTCGAGCTCTCCTTTGAAGTAGCGTTGAACGGCCGCTTTGGTTTGATCATCAGAGCCGACGAGCCAAAGAACCATGAAAAGACACATCATCGAGGTTACGAAGTCGGCATAAGCCACCTTCCATGCTCCTCCGTGTCCCCCATGTGCTGCTCGTTTTCCCATAGTTATTTAGTGTTCGATGATTGACGAAATCGTTTATTTACGTCCGAGCTCTTTCAAAGTGGTTTCAAGTTCTTCACTGGTCGGCTTACGATCTGCAGGAATCGATTTGCGTCCCGCTTCAGCGGCCATAATCGGTGGGGATCCGGTCGCATAGGCGACGATCATCCCACTCATCACCTCGTAGTAGGCCATCTCATCTTCATTGGCGAGTTCGATGGCAAAACAAAGGGGTTGCACAAAACTATAGGCCGCAAAAATTCCGAGAAGCGTTCCAGTAAGTGCCGAGGAAACGTGGGCTCCGATCTCCTGTTTATCCCCTCCTAAGTGACCCATGGTAATGATAATTCCTAAGACCGCGGCCACAATACCGATCGCCGGAAGAGCATCTCCCGCTTTTGAGAGGAGTTGAGTCGGTTGACCGAGGTGATGATGAATACGATTAAGCTCCTCCTCGAGGGAGGCTTTCATTTGATCCCCTTTCACTTTTCCATCAATAATGGGGCGCATGGCATCTTGCATGAAAGCAACAGCATGATGATCGTGGAGAAAGCTGGGATATTTTGTAAAAATGGAGCTGGCCTCAGGATTGACGACATGTTCTTCGATTCCAACCACCCCTTGTTCTCGTGCGACCATGAGGAGCTCATAGAGCATACTGATGATATCAAGATACATCTGCTTCTTAAAAGGAGAGCCTTTCATTGCGGCGATAATTTTACTGACAAGAAGCTTAATGAGAGGAACGGGAGCTCCTCCTACAATATAGCCGACCAAGGCACCGAGAATAACAACGTACTCTGAAAGTACGAAAAGTTTAGCGGGATTACCCCCTGACATCATGAATCCACCGATAACGGCGGCGAGTGTAATTATATATCCAACGGGTACCATAATAGACCTTAGTTTTAGTTACTGTTCCTTTGACGTTCAAAAAATTTCTTTAATCGTGCGACCGCAAGCGCATGAATTTGAGAGACCCGCGACTCTGTGAGATCCATGACTTCCGCGATTTCACGAAGACGTAAGCCTTCATAATAATAGAGACTGATGACAATCAGTTGCTGTTTGGGGAGAGTTTGAAGTTGTTCTTTAAGAAGCTCGTGATCTTCATCGCGGAGCAAGTTTCCTAAGGCACTTTCTGTTTTTGTATCAGGAATGACCTCTTCATGGGTCACGGCCTCGCCATGTTCATCATGAAAAGCCGGTTCTTGAAGAGAGAGAAAACTAATCGGTTTGATACGATCGAGAAGTTCTGAAAATTCTTCGGCATTGAGACCTAATTCCTTTTGAATCTCAGATTCTTCAGGCTCTCTTCCGTAAAGAGCTGCTAATTTTTCTTGAGCTCGTTCAAGACGTTTTGAATCTTCATGAACACTTCGGGGAACCCAATCGAGACGACGAAGTTCATCAAGGACGCACCCGCGAATGCGGAGATGGCAATAACTATTGAGACTTGCTCCCCGAGAAGGGTCATAGCGAACGATCGCATCCATGAGCCCAATCACTCCGGAGCTAATCAGATCATCTTTAGAAATATGCGGGGGTAAGTAGATTGCAATTCGTGAAACGATATGGCGCACCAACGGGAGCATCGACTCCACGAGCTTATGCTGCTCTTCGACCGAAGGCACGACATAAAGTTGGGCGGATAGCATTTCAGGCATAAATTACTTTTTTTTAGCGTTCTCTTTGGTTTCTTCTACTGTTTTTAAGTTTTTTCTTTCTGCCGCTTTAGCCGCAATCACTTTGTCTTCCTCTTCTACTCTTTTTTTATACTGTTCGATTTTCGTTTCGAGCCAAGCGCGAAGAAAGGTCACTGCGAGCCAACGGGCAAGCCATGCGAAAACGAGACCCATTAACCCCATAATAATAATGGAGGAGAGAAAATCGTTTTTATTGAGATAACTGATGGTGGTTCCTAATAGCACTCCAAACAGAGAGGCGATCTTCACTGTCTTTGAGACAAAAGTCGGTAGGGATGAAGTTTTTGATTGCGTCATGAATCCTCCCTGAAGAGATTAAGTGATTTACCTGTGAGTTCAATCGTGAAAATGAAAAGAAATTTCATGCGTTTCCTCCGAGTGGGGCGCCAATCGTATGAATTGCATGGAGCGGAACCTTTGAGGAGATTTCGTTATAAGCGAGGATTTTAAGGGTGGGAAAGGTTTCTGCAAAGAAACGTTTAATTCCGAGTCGAATCAAAGGAGAGCAAAGTAAAACGGGGGTCAATCCATCTTGGAGCATTTTTTGAATTCCCTGTTGAAGTTGATCGTGAAGATGTCTCGCTAAATGGGGATCCATGACAATGGCGATTTCTTGAGCGGTTTGACGAACGCATTTTGAAAGCATTTGTTCAATGTCCGGTTGGAGCGTGATCGAATGGAGCTTGGCTTCGCGAAGTTCCAGTTGGCGTCCGATTTCTAAGACGAGCGACTTCCGGCAGGCTTCACTGAGTTCATCTGGATTTTTAGAAAAGGTAATTTGATCGCAGAGTTTCTCGAGGATAATTCCAAACTCTCTGACAGAGAGCCCCTCTTGGAGAAGATTTTGGAGGACACGGTGAATGAGACCAAGAGAGAGCTGTAAGGCGGTCATTTCTTGAACGACTGCGGGATCACTGTTCTTGAGTTGGTCGATCAGTTTTTGGACATCCTGACGGGAGAGAAGATCGGCAGAAATGGCCTTTAAAGTTTGATTGGTATGGGTCACGAGAATAGAAAGGGGATCAACCACCGCATATCCCATCCGCTCCGCCTCACGTCTTTCTGTTTCCATGATCCATGTTGCAGGAAGTCCGAAAGCCGGTTCGGTGGTGACTCGTCCACGAAGGGGGCGTTGCATATTCCCGACTCCCATCGCAAGGAGTTGACCTGGGAAAAGTTCCCCGGCTGCGATTTCATGTCCCCGAAGAAGAATTCGATAATGATGGGGGGAGAGCGTCGGATTATCTTTGACGGAGATTGGCGGAATCGTAATTCCGAGGTCGGTCGAGAGGGCGCGGCGAAGAGCGCTGAGTCGATCGAGCATATTTTGAACATTTCCAGAAACGAGCGGAAGCAGCCCCAGTCCCAGTTCAACGCCAAGAGGATCTACCGGTTTTGGGGTGACTTCAGTTTTCGGTTCCACTTTTTTGACTTCATTCTCTTTTTTAATTTTAGCCGCAGCCTCTTGAGCGGCCTGCGGATCTGGAAGTGCCGTTCCAATACCGATCAAAAGAGCCCCCATGACCGTTAAAATAATCCATGGAAATCCGGGAACCAGGGACATCAGAAACATCACGATGCCTGTTCCGATAACGGTTTTTCGATTGGCGAGGATTTGACCCGCAATATCTTCTCCAAGTCCGGTCGTACTGTTGGATCGAGTGACGAGGATACCCGCGCCCGCTGAAATCAAGAGTGAGGGAATTTGAGTGACTAGCCCATCTCCGATGGTGAGAAGTGCGAACTTATGAAAGGATTCTCCCACTGTTAGGTTGAGATTAAAGACGCCAATGGCAACGCCTCCGATGAGATTAATAAAGGTGATGAGAAGTCCGGCGATCGCATCTCCTCGAACAAATTTGCTCGCTCCATCCATCGCCCCATAGAAACTGGACTCTCGCTCTAATCCTTTCCGTCTTGCGCGTGATTCTTGCTCTGAAATAATTCCGGCATTTAAATCAGCATCGATGGCCATCTGCTTTCCAGGCATTGCATCTAAGGTGAAACGGGCTGCCACCTCTGCAACACGTCCTGCTCCTTTGGTGATGACGACGAAATTGATAATCGTCAAAATCAAGAAGACGATCATTCCGACGATGATACTATCGCCGACACTAAACTTGGCAAAAGTGTTAATCAAGGCCCCCGCATCTCCGGTGGTGAGAATGGCGCGGGTCGTGGCGATATTCAGTCCGAGCCTAAAAAGAGTGACAAAAAGGAGAATCGTTGGAAAAGCAAAAAACTCGGTCGGGTCCTTGAGATTTGAGATCGTTAAGATCACGAGAACCGAAAGGGCGATACTGAGTGAAAGGAGGAAATCGATTAAAAAAGGGGGAAGCGGCAAGACTAAAATAAAGATGATCGTGAGAAATCCAACGCTAAATAGGATATCCCCTCGTTTCACAAGCGTTTGAGCGAGTGAAGTCATGGCATTCGCCGCAGCAGAGGGAGGAGGGGGGGTGGCCATGGTTTAATTCCTCTCCGGGTTTTCGTTTTCTGAGGATTGACGGAATCCACGACGGTAGAGTTGAGCGAGAACATTGGCGACCGCTTGATAGTAAATCACAGGGATCGCCTCTCCGACTTCCCCATGTTTAAAGAGACCACGAGCAAGTTCACGGTTTTCACGGATGGGGACAGCCCATCGAGCCGCTTCTTCTTTAATTTTGAGGGCATTGAGACGAATCCCCTTGGCGACGACAATCGGAACGGAGGTATCTCCACGGACATAGCGAAGGGCCACCGCATAATGGGTAGGATTGGTGACAACGATCGTCGCATCGGAGAGATCCTCTAAGGAACGAGAAAAAGACTTACGACGTTTTCTCCAGAAATTTCTTCGTCGATTCTTAAGTTCTGGTGAGCCTTCGTTTTGTTTATTTTCATCTTTCAGTTCCTCCAAGCTCATTCGATTATCTTTCTCGTATTGAAAACGTTGATATAAAAAATCTAGGAGTGCAATGACTCCGATTCCTAAAGCGACTCTCCAACCGATCGACCAAGTAACCGCAATGAAAAAAGTGAAAAGTTCACGAACGCCTGTCGGTCTTGTAAAGACATCAGAGCTCATGAGTTGTTTAAAAGCGGCGTAAGCAAAGCAACCAATAATAATGAGTTTAACAATCGAGAAGATCGTTGAGACAAGTTTTTTAATCGAGAATAGATTTTTAATTCCGGCTATCGGATTCAGTTTTCCAAAATTAGGTTGCAACGGTTCATCGGTCAGGAGAAAGCCCACTTGCGCAATTTGAGAGATCGCTGCGGCGAGAGGGATCGAGAGAAGGAAAATAACAGTCATGAGAATTAAGGAGTGATCATTCATGACTGAAAAAACAAAACTTGGATTTTCAAAGACAGAATTTCGACCCATTTGTTGGAAGCTTTCGGCCATCGTATTTGAAACACTTTGGCCAATTATCGAACCAAAAACAATAATACCCGTCAGTCCTGCGATTAATACAGTGGCTGTCGTAATATCCTGACTTTTAGGAACCTGTCCTTTATTACGAAGTTCCTCACGTCGTTTCGCTGAAGCCGGGAGTTCTTTGTTATCACTCATGGGCGACTCACCGAAAGAGTATGTTTGAGCATTTCAGTCACAAATGGAATAAGTCGTTCAAGTTGGTCTCGTACCATCAGAAGAAGGAGGGGAAGAAATAGAAGAATCGCCCCCAGTCCAACGAGGATTTTCATGGTAAAGGCTTCCGCAAAAATATTGATTCCTTGAACCGCACGGGAAAGGAGCCCAACGGCAATGGTCAGAAAAAACATGACGGCCATAATTGGGGCTGCGATCATCAGTCCTCCGGCAAAAAGAGAGGCCCCGAGTTTAGCAATGATTTCCACATTATGAAGGCTATGAACCGCTGAAGCGAGAGGGACAATTCGAAAGCTTTCATGAATAGCCAAGATGAGGACTGAAAAATAATCGAGTGTCCAAAAATAAATCAAACCGACAATAAAAAGAATTTGACCGAAAACACCGCCATGAATCGGACTCAGTGGATTGAGTTGTTGTCCCGCAAGCAGTCCCACTTCACTGTCAATAATCGACCCTCCAAATTGAAAGGTCGCAAAGATCATTCGTCCAACGAGTCCCATCGCCATTCCCACAAAGACCTCGCCGCTTAAGAGGAGTAAAGAATCCCATCCGTTCGGGACCCCAAAAGGATTTGAGGGAATAACAGGGAGTAGGACTAAAGTCATCCAGATCATGAATGCGGTTTTGGCAGGACGTGGAATCGGAATTTCATTCATGCCGGGAGAGATCATAAAAAATCCGGTCAATCGTGCGGCGATGAGCCAGAATTTCATCGGATCGACCAGAAGGCTCATTTGAGCACCTCACCTGCACGTTGAAAGAAAAGGGCGACCAAGGAGGTCATTTTTTCAAGCATCCACGGGGCCATGAGCCACATCGTTATTCCTGAGGCAATGAGTTTGGGAACAAAAGTAAGACTTTGTTCTTGAATGGAGGTGACCGATTGAAAGATTCCGACGGCGACTCCGACGATCAGCGAGATGATGACGAGTGGGGCAATCACGATCGCTCCCTCAGTGAGGCAGATTTTAATGAGCTCATATGCCATGTCGGAGTTCATAGCGCATTATCCTTGGAAGCTGGTGATGAGCGATTTAACAATTAAGGTCCATCCATCGACGAGAACAAAGACCATGAGCTTTAAAGGCAAAGAAACAACAGGAGGAGGAAGCATCATCATTCCCATGGAGAGTAAAATCGACGCAACGATCATATCGATCACCAAAAAGGGGAGTAGAATATATAAACCCATTTGAAAAGCGGTTTTGATTTCCGATAACATATAGGCAGGGGTAACCACTGAAAGGGGGAGATCTTCGGGGGAGTTGACATTTGAAAGTGGTTTTGAGGCGAGATCCATAAAGAGTTTAATATCTTTTTCTCGTGTATATCGAAGCATGAAGGACTTCATCGTTTCGCCCGCTCTCTGGAGACCTTGTTCCGTTGTGATCTTATTTTCGCGCATGGGGACAAGCGACTCTTTGTAAATCGTATCTAAAGTGGGATTCATGATAAAAAAAGTCATGAATAAGGCGAGAGCAATGACGACTTGATTCGGCGGTTGTTGGAGAGAGAGAGCGGTACGGAGAAAGGAGAGAACAATGATGATCCGGACGAAGGAGGTTGTCATGATCAAGATCGAGGGAGCAACACTGAGAATGGTGAAAAGAATGAGGAGCTGGATATTGACCGAAAAATTTCCTGGTTTTCCACCTTGCGTGACGGAGATATTAATTTGATCGTTAGAGGATTGAGCAAAAGAGGGTTCGCAGAGTAAAAAAAGAAAAAGGCAAATAGTTAAAATTGCCTTTGAATATCGAAAAAATGAGAGATCCGTTTTCATGGAGTTTTCTGGGGGGAGGGGTGATCTGGGGCGGGTTGTTTTACGGAGAAGGCTTTGAGGTCGATCGGATCGAGTTTTTGCCAGCTTGATCCGTTAGGAGTCTGCGAAAGAAGCATGAATTGATTTTCTACTTGGATTAAAAAAACCATATTTTTGGGACCCAGCCATTTTTTTTCAAGAATTTGAATCCATTGGGGAGAAGGGTTGAGCCACTGTTTGGGATTGAGACGGTTGCGATTAAGATAGAGCCAAGCGCCCACCAATGCTCCCGATATGAGAAGGAGGAGGAGCCAGCGCCACCATGTTAATCCGTGATCCATTATTGTTTTACAACCTCTGTGATTTTAATGCCTAGAGATTCGTTGACCACAACGACCTCACCACGACCCACGAGTCGACCGTTAACGAAAAGATCGACCGGTTCATCTGCCTTTTTTTCAAGCTCGATGACCGTTCCTGGGGAGAGTCCCATGACATCCCGAACCGCCATTTGGGTGCGACCAAGCTCGACGCTGAGTCCCACGGAGATATCCATGATTATATCGTTTACTGTTTCACTCATAGCATTTTCCTTTTATCGATTGGCGAGGGGCGCCAAAATATTTTTGAGGGTATCCGGTTTAATTTTTGAAGTGACTTTAACGGTCATTTGTTGATCTGAATTCGTGTGAACGGTTCCGATGAATTTTTGCTGAGGTCCGAGGCTGATGATGGCATCTTTGCACTTAAGATTATCGAGAAAGAGAACATCTCCAACCGCAAGATTATTGAGATCACGTAAAGTGAGTGAAAAGCCTTCCCAATTGGCCTTTATTGGAATCGGAAAATCATAAAGCGGAGAGCTTTGATCCTCCGGAAGTTTATTAAAATTTACATTATCACGGATATTCGCATGAACCTCGGCCATGAGATCATCAATCATTCCCTCAATGGTATAAAAGGGAAAAATAAATCTCATTCCTGCAACCACATCCCCAAAACGGGCCTCCATTTCTAAAAAGAGCATGACCTCATCTGGATTCGCAAGCTTTAAAAATCGAGCCGTATTTTCATGCCCAATAATTTCGACCTCTAATTTTTTGTATTTCAGCCATGAATCAGAGTACTCTTTCAGGATCATTTTAATGAAATTTTGAAGAACCTCGACTTCAATGTCGGTAAACTCACGTTCGTTCTTAATTCCATGTCCGGGCCCCCCCATCATTCGATCGAGAACTGTCAGCCCAAGTCGAGGCGAGAGATCGAGAAGGCACATTCCCTCCAAGGGATTGAGTTTAAAAAGGGTGAGATGACTGGGAACAGGGATATTTTCTAAAATATTTTTATACGGAAGAGTCTCTAGACGTGCCATTTGAATTGCAAATTCAAGCCGAAGGTAGGTGGAGAGTCGTGCTCCAAGACTGCGAATCATCTCTTCATGTTTGATTCGTAAACGGCGAAGACGTTCGGGGGTGAGAAAGACGGGACTTCTAAAGTCGTAGCCTTGAACGGAGTTTACTTGACCGGGTTTACGTTTGCGATTTGAGAGAACCGTTGCGTCGGAAGAGCCTGCGTCTCCGCCTAAACCGGCTAAAAGAGCCTCGACCTCATTTTGAGATAGAACCTCTGCAGATGCGGCATTATTCGGGTCAGACATGAGGGATTCCGGTTTTTATTGGATGATGAATTCAGTAAAACTAACGCTATCGACTTTGCCCTCAGTGAGGAGTGCGTTAATATTGGTGATAATCTCGGTGCGGAGCATTCCATAGGCAGTCGGAGAGGTGAGTTCATCCATCGTTTTTCGAGAAAGAATTTGGATAATGAGATCACGAACCTTGGCATTACTGCCTTCGAGCTCATGAACAACATCAGGAGGGGCATGAAAACTGATTGATGATTTGAGAACACGTCCGGCTCGAGTTCCAGAGACGTTGACTAATATGTCTGTCAGTGGAAACTCACCGAGACTTTTTTCACCGGAAGCACTGCTTGTTCCTCCGTGACCTCCTTCCTCCTTTTTAGCCTCGCCATGCCCCTCTGTTTTTTTAGCTTCACCGTGTCCTTCCTCTTTTTTAGCCTCACCATGTTCTGTTTTTCCAGCGGCATGTTCTGTGACAGGGGTTTCATCCTCCGCAACGGCGTGGACCGGGGGGGATGATTGCATTTTTTCGAGACTCGGCATCACCATGAATTTCCACATGGCAAATACCCCTCCCAACATAATCAAGACCATTCCTCCGACGACCCCAAAAAAGAGTCCGGTGGAGACCCCTTTTGCTTCTGCTGGAGGCGCCTCGGCTGGAGCGGCCTCTTTTTTCTCTTCTGGTTTATCGGACATAGATCCCTCGTTGGTTGGTTCGGTTGCTGGATTCCATTCGTTTCTAAAGCATTTTAGAAAAATGAAAATTCATATTTTTAAAAGATTACCTCTTAAGGTTCACTGCGGTTTGAAGCATCTCATCACTCGTTGTGATCGTTCTTGCATTGGCATCGAACCCTCGTTGAGTAATAATCATTTCAGTGAATTCTTGTGCGATATCGACATTCGAAAGCTCAAGGACTCCTGATTGTGTTTTTCCTGCTCTTCCGGTGCCTGGAGGATTGGCTGTTGCAGCTCCAGCGGCATCACTTGCTGCAAAGTTCGTATTCGGAGTCGGAGTTAATCCTTGGTTGCTTTGAAAGGTCGCCACGCTGATAAAGCCGATCGCAGAACTGGCTCCATTATCGCCGGTCACAATAATTTTTCCATCCGAGCCAATATTGAATCCGGAGACGTTTTGTGGAGAAGGGGATCCTCCTGTGATGGTCGTTGGAATTCGAACGGCGAGAAGTCCGGAGGCTGCGGTAGTCGTGGTATAGGTCACTGAGGGGGAGACGTTCTGAGCGACACTGGTCGAAAATCCGGATCCTGCACTTGTTCCGAGGGTTCCAAGGACAAAGTTACCGTCTTGAGATCGTAGGTAGCCGTTAAGGTCGACGGAGAAATTGCCGGCTCGACTATAAAATACTGGCGTTGTCGAGGCGGAGGTTGCCCCTAACATAAAAAAGCCATCCCCCGCAAGCCCGAGATCGGTCGGAATATCGGTTCGTTGAAAGGCTCCTTGGGTAAACTGGGTATCCGTCGAAGCAATTTGAGTTCCTAATCCGACTTCAATTCCAACGGGTTGCAGGGTACTTGCCGCTCTTGATACTTGACTAAAGGAGCTGCTTAAGTTCGTTCGTTTTCCTTTGTACCCAATGGTATTAACGTTGGCGAGATCGTTTCCGACGACGTCCATTTTGAATTGATGACTGCTTAACCCGCTGATGGCTGAATACATGCTGCGTACCATAGGAATCTCCTTTGTTTATTTTACTTAAATGATTGAGTTATGAGTTTGAACTGAATTTAAAATTTAGATTACGGGGTTGTTTGTAAGTAATTTTGAATCGCGCTCGAGTTATATTCCTTGCCTGCAATCGTCACGAGGACGTTCTTATTGAGGACTCGACTACTTTCGACGATACCGGTGAGTGGATCTCCGTTTTGATCGGTAATATTCACTTTTTTACCCACTAAATTCGCTGCAAAAGTCTCTCTTGCTTGAGCGACCTCAACATCTGAATTTGTTTTGAGCGTGGTGGAGGATTGAAGATTTGCAATCGACATATATTGGTTCACAAGATCGGTCGTACTGGCTGCTTTTTGGGGATCTTGTTGAGAGAGTTGAGCGACGATGACTTTAAGTAAGTCGTTAAAGCCAAGTTCTCCGTTGGTCGATTTTGTCGGAACCGTTCCCGTGTTGGTTGTTGTTCCAGTATTAAAATAGCTATTGACGCTTGTGATTGCCATAATGTTCCTTATTGAAGATCTTTTATTTAAGCGATTTGAATCGAGGATATTTGAGATAAATCGATCGCTTGTCCTTGGACTTGGAGTTGGATATTGCCTTGAGCGGCTTTCGATTGAGTGACTAATCCTTGGAGGGCTTGACCTTCAGATCCGATCATTTGAACGGTCTTTCCCACTAATAAGGAGGCCAGTTGCTGTTGTTCGACTTGCGAAAGTTGAGAAGGAGGGCGTCCTTTTAAAATGGCATTGACTTGAATTTGATCTGGTTTGAGACCATGAGCGCTTTGGAGTGAGTTATTAAATTCCGTTGGGTTCGGTTCCGAAATCGATTTTGTGATCGAAGTGAACATATTAGCGACGGGTCCTACTGCGGCGATTCCTGCAAGGATGGGGATCATGCGAGCCTCCGGGTTGATGGTTTAAAAAGATCAAAAATTGAATCTAAAGGGGTCTGTTGCTCAGGATCATCCTCTGATTTTTTATTTGAGGATTTTCCAGAGTTTTCGGTTTTTGGGATAGCGACCTCCATTTGAGCGGGGAGCCAGCGAATGGCCTCGGAGGAATTTAAGGTTCGAAGTTGTCCAATTTCCGATTGCAGCCAAGCCAATGCCTGCTGATTGTTGGCGCTAAATTGAGCGCGAAGTTCCTGATTCACGCGAGCGATGTAAAGGGTGATTTGTGATCCTTGAGGGGTTTGTAGTTTGACTTCGATCCGACGAGGGGTTGGAAGTGGGGTCTCTTCAAATACAGAGTCTAGGACTGTTTCGAGACGATGTTGGGAGCTTAAAGTAATCGATTCTGGCTTTGCTTGAGTGGTCGCAGACTTGAGTGATTCCGTTGGATTTAAATTAAAAGAACTCAAATCTAAAGGGATTTTTTTATCTTCGCTCGAAGCGGCCTCATTCACCGAGGCGAGAAGCTCTAAAACCTTTAAGTGAGTCGGAGGGGGGGATTCAAGGTTCTGTTTGTTATTAATTTCACTGGATAGAATCGCGGTATTTTGAAGGTCTTGTGATAAGGAGGGATGGGATTCCGGCGTGGAATTTATTTCCTGACCTTGTTTTGCAGTCGGAGCCAAAGACGTTGATATCAATTGAGTAATAGATGGGGATTTATTTTCCTCATTTGGGAAAATTAATCCATCACTATTTTTATCTGAGGAGGTTTCTTCTTTAGGGGGTTCGACGATTTGAATCGCCATTTGAGCCGGAAAAAGGGTTTGAATCGGTTCGCTATTGGTTTGAGTGGAGCAGCTGTCGACAGCGGTTTCGAGGTCGCTTTCGGAAATGAGCTCGATTTCCTCTAGGGAAACGGTTTCCTTGCTCTCCGTTGGTGGGGTTGCCTCATTGAGTTCATTTTCAAATGAGCTCTCTTTGGGTGAAGAATTACGATTGATCGCCCCTTTATTGGTTGACGCGTGGTTTCCCTTTGGAGAGGGGGGGGCAGGGGCAAGTGTTGGTGCGGTCATTCGATTCCTTTCGTTGTTCAGCTCTCATCCGTGAGGGCTTCAATTAACACTTAACCTGCAAGATTGATGCCAACTCAATTTTTATTTTAACTTGACGAGTTACCCCTCCTCTCCCACTTCCTTTTCCTGAATGAAACTTCAAAACGGTCGGCGCTCCATTTACATCATTTCCTGGGGTTGGCGAAGGCTAACTTCGATCTGGGAATGATTGAGGATGAATCATCGCGATTGAATCGGAAGAGATTAAAAAAGAGGAGTGACTCCATGAATCCAAATCGATTGAAAGAAATAATTCTCAATAGGACTTGACCTTTTTTAAGAATACCGTTGCCTTGCGCCCCTACTATGTCACGAAGAGACTCCTACTGGCACTTGTCGATGATCCCTGGGATCGGGCCGGTTCGTGTTCGACGCCTTTTGGAGGCGATGGGATCGGTCGAGCGGGTTTTATTGGCTCGTGAAGCGGAGTTAGCCTCGGTGGAGGGAATTAGTCATGATCTTGCTCGTAAGATCATTCAAGGGCGTGATGAGGTTGATTTAGATCGCGAAAAAAAATTAACAAATGAGCATGGGGTTGAGGTATTTGATTGTGAAGATGAGTTTTACCCCCAATCCCTGAAAGAGATCTACGATCCTCCGTTGGTTCTTTATGTGAAGGGAAAATTACCGGCACGATTTTCGATGGGAATAGGCGTTATTGGAACGCGGGAGCCGACGATTTACGGTCGAGAAAATGCAAAGAAATTCTCCTTTCAATTAGCCTATGCGGGGGTTCCTATCATTTCGGGGTTAGCACGCGGAGTCGATACCTTTGCTCATCAAGGGGCGCTTGCGGCCAAGGGGGCGACCTGGGCGGTGGTCGGCTGCGGATTAATGACCTGTTATCCATCGGAAAACCAATCTTTAATGGATAAGATTGCTGAAGAGCATTGTGTGATTTCGGAGTTTCCGATGGAGACAAAACCAGATCGACAGACCTTTCCGATGCGTAATCGGATCGTCAGCGGATTAAGTCATGGGGTTCTTGTGATTGAGGCCGGCATTCATAGCGGAGCCTTGATTACGGCGCGAATGGCTTTGGATCAAGGTAGACAGGTTTATGCAGTTCCGGGTCGAATTGATCACCCTGAGGCGAAAGGATGTCATGCCTTATTAAAACAGGGGGCAAAACTTGTCGAAGGGGTCGAGGATATTTTACAAGATTTAAATCTTCTCATGCCTCCGGTTCAGAAACAAATTGAGGGACCTGTCATCGAGGCACTTTCCGAGGAGGAACGATCGATTTTCGCTGTTTTGGGCTCTGAAGAGGTGCATTTAGATCGAGTGATACAAACAGCAGTTCCTAAAACCTAAACCTTCGCACGATTTTGCGATGGTTTGATCGGATATCGACCTCTCAAAAGTCCCGAAAGAGACATTTTGTCTCTTTTTCTTAAAAAAAAGATTGTTTCGCACTCATTATTTTCTTGCCAAAATACACC
>CAMCYL010000019.1 GCA_945883905.1 Akkermansia muciniphila
AGCTCTTTCCTATCGGCGCCTCCTTTGTCGGCTGCCGCCTCCCGAGAATCTCTCCCGTTTCTTTGAAAAAAGGAATTTCAAAAAACGATCGAGTTTCTCTGGAGGGGATCGGTTTCACCTCTCCTCGGAAAGAGCTCACGATCCTCTCAGTGAGAAATTCTCGGATTATTTTTAATGGAGCGCCGACCGCTGGGCGGCATGGGCGAAGGGGGAGATTTTGACTTTTCTTCCTTGACCTTTAAATCCACCCCTAATCCATACCGCCCAGAGGTCGGCACTCCATTTCTCTTTTTAAAAGTATGGAAGAGGCTCGGAGGCGCCGTGGTCAGAACGAGGGGAGGTATGATTTAACGTTGCGTCGTGGCGCCGTTGCGTGAGACAATGTATTTAAGGTTTTTTTGTTTTGGACACTAATGACGAACGGCATAAATATATGATTGACTTCAGTCATATATGAGATATCGGTAATGTTGTGAAAGTGGCCTATGAATTAGTCAACGCGCGGCGAGAAAAGCTAGCACAAATGCTTCAAGATCAGGCGTATATACCAATTAGTGAGGTTTGTTCCCAACTCCAAATATCAGAAGCGACTGCTCGTCGGGATTTGACTTATTTGGAGCTAAATCAGCGGATTGTAAGGACCTATGGGGGGGCCTTGGTCGAGTATAATCAGAAATTTCCTTCATTTTTAGAGCGGCAGCAGGTAGGGGCAAAGGGAAAGAGGAAATTAGGGAAGGTAGGGCGTGATCTGATTATTCCGAAGAGCACCTGTTTTTTTGATGCTGGAACGACGATTTATGCTTTGGCATTGGAATTAAAGCAAAAGCCGGTGGAGGGGGTGAAAATTATCACGAACAGCCTTCCGATTGCGGAGTTAATGACAGGAGTTCAAGGGATCGAGGTTCATTTGTTGGGGGGACAATATCTTCATCGACAAGGGGTTATTTTTGGGGAGGCGACAATTAAGACGCTTCGTTTTTATGAGATTGATGACGCCTTCATGAGTGCCGAGGGATTTGATTTTAAGGGATTATGGAATTCTGATCAAACGGTCGTTGAATTTCAGCGTCAGGTCATTCGTCAATCGCGTCGGAAGGTTTTTTGTCTTGGGGCTGAGAAGATGGGCAAGCGAGCCCCTGTTTTTTTATCCGATTGGGGGAAAGTAAATGTATTGATTTCCGATGCGATTTCGAGCGATCTTCCCGTTTACGCTCAGCCTCAATTTAAAGGAAAGATATTTTCTATTTAATTTTATGAAGACACATCATATTGCGATCGATTTTGGGGCAGAGAGTGCGCGGGTCATGCTCGGAACTTTGGAGTCTGGGAGGTTGATTTTGGAGGAGATTCATCGTTTTCTAACGGGGGGGATGCAAGTCCTTGGAAATGCCCATTGGAATATTATCGGTTTTTTTGATGAGGTGAAGAAAGGCCTTTTAAAGGTTGGAGAACGAGGAATTTCAATCTCCAGTGTCAGTGCCGACTCATGGGGAGTGGATTACGTCTATTATAATTCTAACAGTCCGATGATTACGCAGCCTTTTCATTATCGCCATCCTCGGACTTACGCTCCTTTTCATGCCTTGACTCCGGGTGAAAAGAATTTGATTTATCATGAGACGGGAATTCAGTTTATGCCGATTAATACGCTGTATCAGCTTATTGCGGATAAGATTGAAAAGCGTTGGATTTTTGATGTGAGTGAAGGGTTTTTAACGATTGCGGATTATATTCATTATCTTTTATCGGGTCATGCTGCGATCGATCAATCGCTCGCCAGTACGACGCAGGTCTATAATCCTCATGATTTAAAGTGGTCCTCAAAAATTTTAGAGCATTTTGGGTTGCCGAATCATATTTTTCCGAAAATTGTCCCTTGTGGAACTGTTCTTGGTGATTTACGAATCGACCTTTGTCAGGAGACAAAATTAAAGGAATTAAAAGTGATCGCGACTTGTTCTCATGACACAGGGGCGGCGATTGCAGCGGTTCCTGCAGAAGGAGATCAATGGGCCTATTTAAGTTCCGGAACGTGGTCTTTAATGGGAGTAGAGTTGCCGCATGCTCTTATTAATCCAGAGGTGCAAGAGGCGAATTTCACGAATGAAATTGGTTATGGGAATTCTGTTCGTTTTCTTAAAAATATTACGGGGCTTTGGATTTTGCAGGAATGTAAACGTCAATGGGATCGAAATGGGCTTGGACTTTCTTATGCGGATCTTAATCAACAGGCAGAATTAGAGGCCTCTTTGGTCTCGATGATTGATCCCTTAGATCCTCGTTTTTATGAGGCAGGGGGAATGATTGAAAAGATCGAGGCTTTTTGTCGGGAGACAAGGCAGCCGATTCCGGTGACGCCGGGTCAGTTTACTCGTTGTATCTTAGAGAGTCTTGCTTTGCTTTATTCTAAAACGTTAGAGCAGATTCGTTCCTTAACAAATCGAAAGATTTCGATCCTTCATATTGTGGGGGGAGGGAGTCAAAGTCGGATCTTGAATCAATTTGCGGCGAATGCCTGTGGAATTCCAGTGATGGCGGGTCCTGTGGAGGCGACGGCGGCCGGAAATATTCTTCTTCAATCATTGGCCTTAAATCAGATCTCTTCCTTGAGTGAGCTTCGCCAGATTGTTCGAGAGAGTTTTCCTATTCAAACCTATAATCCGGAAGAGATCGCGCTTTGGGAAAAGGCGCAGCAAAAATTTCTTCTGCTTAAAAAACAATAAACAACCAAAAATCTGAATTATAAATCTATGAAATCCTCTGACTTTAAGTTTGTAAATTATCTCTGGGACGATGCTGTTGCGTCGAAGTTAAATCCTGTTGAACGACTTGTTTATCGATCGAATCTTCTTGGATCGGATCAAAGAATTACAAATACGGGAGGGGGGAATACCTCAGCGAAGGTGATGGAGATCGATCCGTTGACTGGAGAAAAGACAGAGGTCTTGTGGGTCAAAGGGTCAGGAGGAGATCTTCGGACCTCTAAAGTCGAAAATTTTTCCTCGCTCTATCAAGGAAAGCTCCTTGGGCTTCAAAATAAATATGCCGCCGCAAATCCGAAAGGTCCGAAGACCGCGATTGAAGATGAAATGGTGGGGATGTATGCTCAATGTACCTTTAACTTAAATCCTCGCGCCTCTTCAATTGATACTCCTCTTCACTCCTTTGTTCCTTTTAAGCATGTTGATCATACCCATCCGAATGCGGCGATTGCGATTGCGGCTTCGAAGAATTCAGAGCAACTGACGAAGGAGATTTTTGGTGATGAGGTGATCTGGACTCCTTGGCAGCGCCCTGGTTTTGATTTAGGACTGCAGCTTCAAGAGGTTTGTCGGAAATATCCGAAGGCTAAGGGAGCGATCATGGGGCAACACGGGTTGATTAATTGGGCGAACGATGACAAAGAATGTTATGAACTTTCACTTCAATTGATCGATAAAGCGGCTCGTTATCTCGCTTCTAAAGATAAAGCCGAAAAAACTTTTGGTGGTGCAAAATATCAATCGCTCGCTCCTGAAAAACGAACGGCGACATTTATTGAGTTATTGCCTTGGCTCCGTGGGCAGGTCAGCAAAAGCAAGCGAATGATTGGAACCGTTCAAGAGGATGAGAAGATTCTGACTTTTGTGAATAGTGTCGATGCCCCTCGTTTGTCAGAACTCGGAACCTCTTGTCCAGACCATTTTCTTCGTACGAAAATCAAACCGCTTTTAGTTGATTGGAATCCTCAAAAAGAGGATGCGGTCGTTTTGAAGAGCAAATTAGCCAGTGGGCTTGAAAAATACCGTCAAGATTACGCCGCTTATTATGAGAAATGTAAGCATGCGAATTCTCCGAAGATGCGTGATGCGACACCCACCGTGATCTTGATTCCAGGATTAGGAATGATTGCGTGGGGGAAGGATAAGAGTGAATCACGAGTGACGGCTGAATTTTACAATTGTGCGGTCGAGGTGATGCGGGGGGCAGAGGCCGCCGATACTTATATCTCACTTCCGTTACAGGAGGCCTTTGACATTGAATATTGGCTTTTAGAAGAGGCGAAGTTGCAACGGATGCCGGCTGAAAAAGAGTTGGCACGACAAGTGATCCTCGTTATTGGGGCTGGAAGTGGAATCGGAAAAGAGACTGCACATCGGATCGTGAAGGAAGGGGCACATGTTGTTTGTGTCGATCTGAATGAAGCTGCGGCTCAAGGAACGGCTCAAGAAATTGTGAAGAAAATGGGGGAGGGAATCGGAGTTGCTGGAGCCGGTCTTTCTGGATGCGGTGTTTCAATTGGGCTTTCTGGAGATATCACGAAGCGAGAAAGTATTCGGAAGGTTTTAGATCAAGTGATTTATGCTTACGGTGGTTTTGATAGTATTGCAGTGACGGCTGGAATTTTTGTGCCTTCTGATACGACAGGGCATATTCCCGATGAACGTTGGGCATTGACCTTTGCGATTAACGTCACGGGAAGTTATCTTGTGGGGGATGAGGCATACAAAACTTGGAAAGAACAAGGACTCCGGGGAAATCTTGTTTTGACCACTAGCGCCAATGCAGCGGTAGCGAAGAAGGGAAGCGTTGCCTATGATACAAGTAAGGCTGCCGCGAACCATTTAGTTCGTGAGATGGCGATGGAGCTATCGCCTTTGATTCGCGTTAATGGGGTTGCCCCTGCAACAGTCGTTCAAGGAAGTGCAATGTTTCCTCGGGACCGCGTGATTGGATCGTTGGCAAAGTATAATATTGCGTTCACCGAAACGGAAAGTGATGACAGCTTGACGACGAAGTTAGCGCAGTTTTATGCCGATCGAACTTTGACTAAGAGTCCGATTACTCCGGCGGATCAGGCCGAGGCTTACTTCTTGCTTTTGAGTCAACGTCTTTCGAAGACGACGGGGCAAGTGATCACCGTCGACGGAGGATTACACGAGGCCTTTCTCCGTTAATTTTAAGTGGTGCCGCCAAGTGTTGCGCTTGGCGGCTAGAAATTTAGAGGGACCTTGCATCGATAACAGGGTGCGGAGGATATCAATCTAAAAGAGGATGATCCGCTTCGTTTTTGAAGTCGAAGATCGCTTATTGCCAAAATGCAGATGTTTGCTTTTCTGGGATTAGGAGAAAATTATGATTGCACGATATTCACGCCCGGAAATGCGAGCTTTATGGACTGAGGAGTCCAAGTTGGATACATGGCTCGAGATTGAAGTTCTTGCTTGTGAGGGAATGGCTAAGATCGGTCAGATCCCTAAGAAGGATGCCGTAACGATTCGCCAAAAGGCGAAGTATCGCGTGGCGCAGGTTCATGAAAATGAGAAACGAACCAATCATGATGTTCTCGCCTTTTTAGAGGAGGTCGCTTTTCATGTGGGACCAGCGGGACGTTGGATTCATCAAGGACTCACTTCCTCCGATTTATTGGATACGACTTTAGCGGTTCAAACGATCAAGTCGGCGGATATTCTTCTTGCTCGATTGAAAAAGCTTTTGAAGGTCACAGGAGCAAAGGCAAAAAAATATGCGATGATGCCGATGATTGGACGTTCTCATGGAATTCATGCGGAGCCCGTGACTTACGGATTGAAGTTGGCCTTGATGTATGATGAGTTTCGGCGTTCGATTACTCGATTAGAAGAGGCGAAGGAGCAGATGCGGGTCGGGAAATTATCGGGAGCGGTGGGGACGCATGCGCATTTGGATCCTCGGGTGGAGCAATACGTTTGTCAAAAGTTAGGATTAGAGGCGGCGATTCTCTCCACGCAAATTATTCAACGAGATCGGCATGCTCACTTTATTTCGACATTGGCCTTGATCGCTTCGAGTATTGATCGTTGGGCAACGGAGTTTCGTCATTTGCAACGGACGGAGGTTTTGGAGGTGGAGGAGTATTTTGCTCCTGGTCAAAAGGGAAGCAGTGCGATGCCGCACAAACGGAATCCGATTACGGGAGAGCGTTTGAGTGGATTAGCGCGGGTCATTCGGGGGAATGCAATTGCGGCGATGGAGAATGTCCCGCTTTGGCATGAACGAGATATTTCACACTCTTCCGTCGAACGAATTATTTTTCCGGATTCTTTGACGCTTCTCGATTACATGCTCGATCTTCTGATTGATCTTGTTGATCGTCAGATCGTTTATCCGGAGAATATGAAACGGAACCTGGAGATTACGAAGGGACTTTATAACTCTCAGAGTGTCTTATTAGCTTTGACGGATAAGGGGATGGCTCGTCGTGATGCGTATGAAGCGGTACAGGAGTGTGCGATGGCCTGTTGGCGAGGAGATCAGACTTTGATTCACTACGTTAAGGGCTCGGCGCGGATTGCCAAATTTTTGAGTGCGAAGGAGATCGAGAGGGTTTGCTCTCTGGAGAAACATTTTGCTCATGTGGCGTCGACGCTTAAACGGTTGGGAATTAAGTAAAAGTAATCAATCTTTTGATCGAAGGAAGAGAAGGATTATTCATGAGTGCTCTCTTTCAAAAGTTAGCGATTGGAATCATTCGTCTTTATCAATGGACGATTGCACCGTTATGGGTACTGATCGTCGGTCCTGCGGCACGCTGCCTCTATCTTCCGACGTGCTCGCATTATACCGTTGAGGCGATTCAGATTCATGGAGTTGTGAGGGGGAGTTATTTGGGAGTGAAGCGAATCTGTCGCTGTCATCCTTGGGGGAAACCTGGAGCGGATCCTGTGCCTCGTAAATTGGAGGTTTGTAAAAGAAGTTCATGAAAATCGAACTGATTGATTTAAATCTCCCGTTGAACCATCGTTTTTCGATTTCCCGGGGAAGTACCGATGAGGTTCAGACTCTTTTTGTTCGTGTTTCTGATCAAGAAGTGCAGGGGTGGGGAGAGGCAGCGGCAGTGAAGTATAAAGGGCAGAGTCGAGCGAGTATGCGGAAGTCTTTGGAGCTGGTGTCGTATCGTTTGGAGTCAATTTCTCCTGAGGAGTTGATACAGGGTTGGGAGGAATTTGTGATTCCTCATTTAGGGTCAAGTGGGGCGATGGCGGGATTAAATATGGCGATATGGGATTGGAAATCGAAGAAAGAGGGGGTTTCGCTCAAGAGTTTATGGGGAGCAAAGGGAGATTTAAGTCCTGTGACCTCCTTTACGATTGGAATTGATACCCCCGAGGTGATGGCACAAAAAGTGGTGGAGGCTTGGCAGTATCCGACTTTAAAAGTAAAATTAGGTTTCAAGGGAGATATTGAAGTTTTGGAGATGCTTCAATCCGTTGCGCCAGCGCATCAATGGCGAGTGGATGTCAATGGAGGATGGAGTTTTGAAGAGGCGATAGAGAAATCAAAGAAGTTGGAGTTGATGGGAGTCGAGCTCATTGAGCAACCGATTCAATCCTCGAGTTCTGAGGAATTTAGAAAAATTCAAGAATCGGTTTCGATTCCAATTTACCTAGATGAATCAGTCGATGGAATTCAAGATTTAGAGCATTTTCAAGGGAGCGTTCGGGGGGTGAATTTGAAGTTGACGAAGATCGGTTCCTTGAGTGGATTGCGGCAGACGATTTTTCGAGCGAAAGAATTAGGGTATCAGGTAATGTTGGGATGTATGACCTGTTCGAGTTTACATATTTCAGGGATAGTTCCACTTTCGACATTTGCGGACACACTCGATTTAGATGGGCATCTTTTATTGAGGAGAGATCCTTTTTCGGGATTAAAATTAATTCATCCTGGACGTTTTCGATTGATCGATGAGGTGGGATGTGGATTGGAGTTTGATGCAAGAAAAATGGAATAAAGCGATGAAAGTGGGACGTGTCACCTTGAGCGATCGAGCCTCTCAAGGGGTTTATGAGGATCAGAGTGGCCCCGAGATTGAACGTATTTTGAGTGAGAATCTCAGTGTGGAGATGGATTGGCGGCGAGTGCTCATTCCCGATGATCAGGATTTGATTGAACAAAAGCTTGTTGAACTCGTCGATGCGGAGGATTGCGAATTAGTCGTAACGACGGGGGGGACAGGCCCTTCTTTACGGGATGTCACTCCGGAGGCGACGAGGAAAGTGATTGATAAAGAGCTGATGGGATTTGGTGAAATCATTCGTGTGAAATCATATGAGAGAGTCAAAACAGCGATTCTTTCGCGGGCGACTGCCGGAATTCGAGGGAGAGCTTTGATTGTGAATTTGCCAGGGAGTCCACGATCGATTGGAGAGTGTTTGCCGTTACTTGTTCCTGCGATTCGAGAGTGTTTAAGGCATCTTCGGGGTTGATTTTCCTCAGTTGCATTTTATCGATCAAAGGCTATTGGATAAGAATGCTGCGATCTCTAATCCTTTTTAGTTGCTTTTTTCTCTCTCTCCAAGGACGGGAGTGGATTATTTTGAGTGGGGGGCCGGCGATTCGTTTTTATGAGGCCGGTAAAGAGCGCTCCCATGATAAACATTGGGGGAATTTTATTGATTCAGCGGTCGTTCGTATTAAAGAGATTAAACCGAAGTTACTGGAAGGGGATCAGATCACATGGTTGGTTTATCGTCCAGGATATCAATCTCGAGGAGTTGAACTCAATGCCGACTTGTTAGCGAACATTTTAAGACGAGCGAATCAGGAGGGGGTTGCACTGTTTTGGTTTGATACTCAAGAGCAATTGATCAATTATTTGAATTCAGGGAAGGATCGAACGAGGAATAAGATTCAGCATTTAGATTATTTTGGTCATTCGAATAAAGCCTGTTTCCTTTTTGATTATAGTAATGTGATGGACTCGATGTCCAAAGATTATCTTCATACGATGGACTTAAAGAAGATTAAAAATGATCTCTTTACTCCGGATGCCACTTGTCAAAGTTGGGGGTGTCATTCAGGGGAATATTATAGTGCGAAATGGAAAGAGCGTTTTGGAGTGAAGATGACGGGAGCGATCGGAAAGACCGACTATTCTCGGGTTCATTCACTTCCTTTTTTATCGAGCGAAAAAGGGCGTTGGGCGCAGTAACTCAGTAGGTTTATATGAAATTAAGATTCTATTGTATTCTATTATTACTCATCGTTCTTCCTTTATCGGCTGTCGATTCGATCGGAGAGATCAAGGGGACTCCAAAGCCGGAAGATCCGGCCGTTTTGACTCATCGTCCGGAGTCACCTGTTGCAGCCTCCTCCGAGCCAGAGTCACTTTCCGAAGGAGTCGCTGAGATCAAAGAGTCTGCGGTTCAGCTCGAAGAAAAGAAGGAGCCCGTGTCGGAGGCGATTGCTCCCGAGATTCCCAAGGCGGAAAAAATTCCTGCGATGCCTAAGGTTGGATTAGAGTCCGTCGCTATTCCAGAAGGAACTCCTTATTTTGTGGGGGCCCGGTATTACGAGAAAAAATCGGGGGGTTGGGGATGGATTAAAAAAACGGAAGAGAGTTGGAAAAAAGCGAGATGGGCTGCGATTAAGGAATCGCCAAAGCAATTTCATGTGCCTCATCGCAATTTGAAGAAAGCGGAAGAGGATCATGAGTTCCAATATAAACTCTTGGGGTCTTTTGCCGATTATCAGGTTTATGATCCTGTCAGAGATGAATTGTTAGATGTTTTTATCATTGAGGGTTACGAATCGTTGGGGGCCCAAAAATCGATCGATCGTAAGCCTGGACCTCCGGGGCGTTTCTCATCAAAGAAAAGCGGGGCTTATACGAGACGAAACAATATTCAGTTTGAAGACACGGGATTTTGATTGAGGGGTCTCTCTAAAGAATTAACAATCTTTCGGTGTGCTTGAGGGAGTGGAATGGCGTGGAGTCGCTTGAGCGGAATCCAATTTCCAGTCATCGATTGATTGGCCTTGAATTCGCATTCCCCGTAGTTCATTTCAATGGTATATTTCGTGAATCCATATTTAATTTTTCCGAGTGATTTATTCCAGATCATTCGTTGAGGATCAAAAGTTGGAAAGAGCCAGAAACCCTGTTGCCTTCCGCTTCCTTGAATGAGTTTGAATTTATTATTTTTTTGAATGAGGGCGATTTTTTCCGTTCTTTTTTCTGATTGGACTCGTTCTTTATTCGGATAAAGCTCTGGAGATTTTTTTCCTTGGCAGATCGATTGCAGGGGGCAAATCGTGCATTGGGGATTATTTGGAGTGCAGATTAAAGCTCCCAGTTCCATGAGCGATTCATTGTGAATTCCAAAGTCTTTTTTAGGGAGAAGATTGTCCGCGAGTTGCCAGAATTGCTCAATGATATGAGGGTGAGCGACATTATCGCGACAGGCGTAGAGACGAGAAAAAAGTCGAATAACATTGCCGTCCACTAAAGAGGCCGATCGATTGAAAGCTAAACTGGCGATGGCCCCTGCGGTGTAGCGTCCGATGCCGGGAAGTTTAAGTAGGGCTTCGATTGAGGAGGGGAGTTCACCTTCAAATTCCTCAACAATGATTTTGGCTAGGCGATGAAGATTGCGTGCTCGGCTGTAGTAACCGAGTCCCTCCCACGATTTAAGCACTGATTGCTCGGAAGCGGAGGCGAGCTTATTCCAATCGGGATAATCAGAGAGCCATCGATTAAAGTAAGGAATGACCGTTTTGACTTGAGTTTGTTGGAGCATGAACTCCGAGACCGTGACGGCATAAGGGGTGCGGGGATGACGCCAAGGAAGATCTCGTTGATGCGTGAGAAACCATTTTTTAAGCGAAAGATGGAAAGCATTTTTTATTTTGAGGTCGATTTTCCAAAAGGGGGTGGTAGTGATAGATTGTTTTATCATGAGTGAGTCCTCTACCTATACGTTCCAACTGGATTCTGAGCAAATTCAAAAGCTTAAAGCCGTCTTGGAAGGGCTTGGATATGAATTTCGTTCGATTGCTTATGCCCACTTTGGGGCCTCGAAGGGAAAACTCTCTTTAGCGATGTATCAATCGGGAAAATTAGTCGTTCAAGGGAAGGAGTCGAAATCATTTATTGAATTTATCTTAGAGCCTGAGGTGACTGGTGTTCTGCCTGCACAAACCGGAAATCATGCGGAGTCACCGGAGCAGTATGAGCCTCATATTGGAATTGATGAGAGTGGAAAAGGGGATTTCTTTGGGCCTTTAGTGATCGCTGCTGTTTATGTCGATCGAGGGATTGTTGAGCAGTTGATGGCGAAAGGGGTTCGCGATAGTAAGTTAATTAAGAGTGATCAGAAGGCCCGCGCATTGGCTGTAGAGATCAAGCGAGTATTGGGGAGGAAATGGAGTGTGATTTCGTTGGAACCGGCAAAGTACAATGAATTGTATGGAAAATTTAAGAATTTAAATCGACTTTTAGCGTGGGGACATTGCACGGTTTTAGAGAATGTATTGGAAGTCGTTCCGGATTGTCCTCGTGCTCTTTCGGATCAATTTGCGGATGAGCGATTGATATTAAATCAACTCAAAGAGCGTGGAAAAAAGATTAAGATGGAGCAGCGTACCAAGGCGGAGTCCGATGTCGCGGTCGCTGCTGCTTCGATTTTGGCGCGGGCGGCCTTTTTGGAGGGACTTGAAAAATTAGGGAGAGAGATTGGGGTGGAGTTACCCAAGGGGGCTTCTGGGGCGGTGAAAAAGCGGGGGGAAGAGATTGCGGCGAAACATGGGGAAGTAGGACTCAGGTCGGTTTCAAAGAGTCATTTTAAAACTTTTCAGGAATGTTTAAATCTCGGTTTAGATTTATCGTTGTAACGGCGGAGAGGAAAATATAATTTTGATCGCGTGTCGAGAGATGTGATCTCCTTGTCTTCTATCGACTTGACTCCCAAGGAGAGGGAATGAATGAAAATCGATCGCCATTCGAACGGAGTTGGAGGATTGCCGCTCCCTGGAATCCGCATTTGTTATTTGAATTTCGTTATCTTGAGAAGGAGATGAAGGAACCGGTCCCGATGGCTTTTGAGGAGGAATTAAGAAAGGCTCTTCATCGTTATCTCGCGCATCTGATTCACTTGGTTGATTATTGTGGACTTCAAAATACTTGGGCGCGATTAGCTCAAGAGTGGAATCAAGAGGGGGTTCCCTTGAATCGGGCATGGATGGGAGCCGCATTAGGGGGAGAGCTTGTCATGGCCGGAATACATCAAGGGGCGGTTCACATTTTCAACTCTAAAGAGGGAGAAAGCTGTGGATTGAGTCCTCTCCATTTTTGGGCGATTGCAGAATCCTGTCGATGGATGCAATTGGATTTAATTCCGCAGTGTGAGGAGAGCGGAGGGGTTCCCTTTGGAAACCGGGAGGAGATCGAGAAAGATCTCGAATTTGTGGGGAAACGTCTTTCTGAGATTGATGAAATACTCCAAGGAGAGTTTGATCCTTATGCCAGAATTCGATCGTTCGAAATGGATTAACCCATTTCCTGCAATGGGAATTTAAAAATTGGAGCGCCGCCCGCTGGGCGGCATGGATGGGGGGGTTATTTCTAATCGCCAAGTGGAGGATATCGGTTAAGAAAAGCGACGATGAAAATGAAGCGTGGACAGAGGTGGATCAGTGAGGCGGAACCGGAGTTGGGATTGGGGGTTTTGTTGGAGGTTGATTCCCGAACAGTAAAGATTCATTTTCCGGCGAGTGCTGAACTGCGCCAGTATTCGGTAGAGAGTGCCCCCCTTCAACGAGTTCAATTTCGTGTCGGGGATCGGATTCAAGGGCATGAAGGGAATTCTTTTACCGTCGAACGGGTAGAGGTTCGAGAGGAGATTATATTTTATTTTGGGGAGGCCATCGAGCTTTGTGAGAGTCAGCTTGCGGATTCAATTAGTTTTAGTCGACCGGAGGAGCGATTACTTAAGGCCCATATCGATCCCTCAGAGGTTTTCGATCTCCGTTATCGAACGCTTCAGAATAATCATCGAATGCGTCAATTAAGAGTGCGTGGGGCTTTAGGGGGACGAGTCGATTTAATACCGCATCAGCTTTATTTGGCTCAGGAAATCGCTTCGCGTCCTCGTCCACGGGCACTTTTGGCGGATGAGGTCGGACTTGGGAAGACGATTGAGGCCTGTATGATTTTACATCGCTTGATCATTACTGGAAAAGCGGGACGGGTTTTAATTCTTCTACCGGAACCGTTGGTGCATCAATGGTTTGTGGAGTTGTTTCGTCGATTTAATTTGGTGGCGAGTATTTATGATGAATCACGTTGTCAGGCGATCGGTAAAGAGAGGGTCGATTCAAACCCCTTTTTAGAGGATCACTTAATTCTTTGTAACATTGACTATCTTGTAGGTAACGAGGAGCGAACGGCCCAGGTGAAGTTGATCGATTGGGGGTTGATCTTAGTCGATGAGGCGCATCATTTAGAGTGGTCGGTCGATCAGCCTGCTCCTAAATATGAGCTTGTTCGTGATTTGAGTTTGCGCTGTAAGGGGCTGTTGTTATTGACTGCGACTCCGGAGCAATTAGGGAGAGAGAGTCATTTTGCACGGTTACGGCTATTGGATCCGGATCGATATTACGATTTAGAGAAATTTATTTCCGAGGAGAAAAAATATACCGCATTGGCTCCGTTAGCGATCAAGCTTCATGAACGGCAGTCATTGTCAGAACTTGATTTAGTGGCGCTCAAAAAGTATTTTCCAAAAACGAATTTAAAGACGGTGGATTCAGAGGAGTTGTTAGAGCGATTACTGGATCAGCATGGAATTGGTCGGGTGATGTTTCGAAATACCCGAGCGGTAATTCAAGGATTTCCGAAGCGCAAAGTAAAAATTATTTCTTTGGAGATTCCGGAGGAGGGGGGCGCTTATTTAGATCGGATGACGAAGGAATTGACCTACGAGCTTGCAAGTAGTGAGGAGGCGATTTCGCTCCGGTCTTATTCCTTTAAGAAAGATCCGCGTTTGGGGTGGCTCGTGGGGCTTTTAAAAAAATCGAAGAGTAAAAAATTTCTCTTATTGTGTTCCAATAAGAAAAAAGCGATTGGGCTTTATGAGGCGTTGAAGTTAGAGATTAATTCTCACTATTCTGTATTTCATGAGGATTTAACACTCTTGCAGAGGGATCGCAACGCCGCTTGGTTTGCAGAAGAGGAGGGGGCGCAACTCTTGATTTGTTCCGAGATCGGAAGTGAGGGACGTAATTTTCAATTTGTTCACGATTTAATTCTTTTTGATCTTCCGTTGAATTTAGAGTTGCTTGAGCAACGGATTGGGCGTTTGGATCGGATTGGGCAAACTTCGACGATTCAAATTCATGTTCCGGTCCTCAAAGGAACAGGAGGAGAGGCTTTTGCGAGGGTTTTGCATGAGGGATTAAATGCTTTTGAAAAATGCTTAGAAGGGGGGAGTCAATTCACTCGTGGATTTCAGAAAGAGTTTAAAGAAATTCTCTTGAGTCCGACCTATTTCGAAAAAGAGGTGAGGGCGTTGATTGCGAAGCTGCAGAAACAACAGGCCAAGGTGCAGATCCAGCTCCAAGAGGGGAGGGATAAATTATTGGAACTCAACTCCTATCGTCCCAAGGTGGCATTAGAAGTGGTCAAGGAGATTGCCGCGATCGATGCGGAGAACTGTTTGGATGAATATATGATCGATTTATTTGATCATTTTGGAGTTCATATTGAGGAGGCTTCAGCGCGGACTTATATATTAACTCGAGGAAATCTTTTTACAGATGCCTTTCCTTTTATTCCTGCGGAGGGAACGATGGTGACGACGGATCGGAAAAAGGCCCTGAGTCGTGAGGAGATTGGATTTTTGACTTGGGAACATCCGATGATGTCGGGAGCCATGGAGTTATTGCTCACGACAGGACAAGGGAATAGTTCATTTGCAACTTGGGAAAAGAGCGGAGAGGCCGACCTATGGTTAGAGACGGTGTATCTCCTTGAGCCGATTGCTCCCGTGGAATTCAATTCGGATCGATTTTTGCCTTTGACGCCGATACGAATTTTATTAAATCGACGAGGCATTGAGATTTCCCATGAGCATCCGATTGAGGAACTTCATTTGAAGCTTAAAAGTGGGCGTCCTGCGCAACTTCATGAGCAGTCGGAGCTTTTAAATTTGATGATTCCTTCTCTGATTCAAAAATCGCTTGTAGAGGCGACAAAAATGGGGGAGCGAATTCGGGATCAAAGTCTGATCGAGATGAAGAGTGAATTGAATCGTGAAATTACGCGGCTACGGGAACTACAGAAATTGAACCCTGGAGTTTCAGACCAGGAGATTGAGCTCTTGGTGAGAGAGGAGAAGGAATTATGGGCTTATTTAGGGAATGCACAGATTCGACTCGATGCGGTTCGTTTAATTTTGAAATCAAAGTAAGTAAAAACAAATAAAAATCGAGGACGGAGCAGATTTGACAGTAGGAGGGAAAGGCGGTAGTTCTAGGGGATGCATTCAGATGAGAGTTGGTTTGGAAAAGTGAAGCGATTACTCGTGGGGGAATCCAAGAGCCTTACCGATCAGCATATTTTTCATAAGATTTCTTTAGTCGCTGTATTAGCATGGGTCGGATTGGGGGCTGATGGGCTTTCCTCCTCTTGTTATGGTCCCGAAGAGACCTTTCGTTTATTGCACGAACATCCGGCTCTGAGTTTGATTATTGCTTTTGCGAGTATTACGACGATCGGGGTGCTTTGTTTGAGTTACGCTCAGATTATCGAGCTTTTTCCCTCAGGAGGAGGAGGGTATTTAGTGGCGAGTAAGTTGGTCTCTCCGATGGCGGGGGTGGTTTCGGGGGCGGCATTAATTGTGGATTACGTTTTAACGATCACTATTTCTATTGCGGCGGGAGCGGATGCATTATTTTCGATTTTACCAGCGGAGTATATGCCGTGGAAGGTTGGGTTTGCATGTGGGGGAATTGTTTTTTTAACGATTTTGAATTTACGAGGGGTCAAGGAGTCAGTCCTCCTTTGCGTCCCGGTTTTCTTTGTTTTTTTATTGACCCATGTGGTGGCGATTTTCTTTGGGATCATCTCTCATGGGACGGAGTTAGGCGGAATTGCTCAATCGACCGTTTCGGATATTCGTGTGACGCAATTGGAACTTGGTTGGATAGGGCTTTTTGTCTTGTTATTGAAGGCCTATAGTATGGGGGCAGGAACCTATACCGGGATTGAGGCGGTGAGTAATGGGTTACAGATTTTAAGAGAGCCTCGTGCAAGAACCGGGAAGAGAACGATGTTATATATGGGGGTTTCTTTAGCGGTCACGGTTTTTGGATTGATGTTAGCGTACTTGATTTATGATGTTCATCACGTTCAAGGCAAGACGATGAATACAGTGTTATTTGAGAAGATGACCGTTTCGTGGGCGGCGCCTTGGGGTTCCGCCTTTGTATGGACGAGTATGATCTCTGCAACGCTGCTTTTGTTTATTGCGGCGCAAGCCGGATTTTTAGATGGTCCACGGGTGCTATCGAACATGGCGTTGGATCGTTGGTTTCCGGCTCGATTTGCGGTATTGAGTGATCGATTTGTGACTCAGAATGGAATTGTTTTAATGGGAGTCTTTGCGGCCATTGTGTTGGTGATCTCGCATGGATCGGTTGCGTTGCTCGTTGTGTTGTATAGTATTAATGTCTTTATTACATTTAGCCTTTCGCAGCTTGGAATGGTGCGTCATTGGTGGAGAGAGCGGCACAATGAGAAGCGATGGATTTCGAAGTTGGCGATCAATGGGGTTGGCTTGGGAATGTGTTTTTTTATTTTAGTCTCGTTAGTCGTCATGAAGTTTTGGCAAGGAGGATGGATTACTCTTTTGGTGACGGGAGGAGTGGTCGCCATTGCGATTTTAGTGAAGCGACATTATGTTCAATCGACTTTGACCTTGAAACGGTTGGATACCTTAGTGGAGGTCTCTGCGACCGAGGTGGCGGATGAGACTTCTGTGGTTCCTAAAAATGGTCGAACAGCGATTGTTTTAGTGAACGGTTACAATGGATTGGGATTGCATACATTTTGGGGGATTTTTCGTTTATTTCCAAAAATCTTTTCTCGATTTATTTTCGTGCAAGTGGGCGTGGTCGATGCAGGAAGGTTTAAAGGAGTAGAGGAGTTAGAGGTATTACGTCGAGAGACGGAGGAGGGGGCTCGAAAATATGTCGAATTAGCGACTCGCCTTGGCTTTGAGTCGGAGTCGTTGAGTGGGGTGAGTCATGATATGATTGGATGTGTGGAGGAGCTTTGTGAGGATATTTTAAAGCGCCATCCGCGGGCGATTGTTTTTTCTGGTCAGCTATCGTTCCAAAAAGAGACGTTATGGACACGCTGGTTGCATAATTATGCCGTTTTTGCCTTGCAACGGGTTTTTTGTGCCCGTGGGACTGCTTTTGTGATTGTTCCGATTCAAGTTTAACATCGATTTCGCTTGGCGATCATGCTTGGAGTTGGCTAGCCTCACCCTCCCATGTCGAATGACTCTCAAAATTTAGTCAATGCAGAACCGAAAATGACCGATCTCGAACGGTTGCGTCACTCTTGTGCTCACGTTCTTGCAACGGCAGTGGCACGTCTTTGGCCTGAGGTGCAGTTCGCTGCGGGACCTCCTGTGGAAGTCGGATTTTATTATGATATGGATCTGACGCATCGAATTTCGCCAGAGGATTTTCCTCGGATCGAAAAAGAGATGCGTAAGATTGCGCAAGAAAAACAACTTTTTGAACGCAAAGCAGTTTCGCGTGCGGAGGCGATGGCGATGGCGCAAAAGGGACGGATTGCCGCGCTGGGAGATCGGGAGAAGGAAAGTGTTTTCAAACTCGATATCATTCGAAATATTCCTGAGAATGAGGTGATTACGCTTTATCAAAACGGCGATTTTATTGATCTTTGTGCGGGACCTCATATTGAGCATACGGGAAAGCTGGTTGCCTTTAAGCTGACCCATGTTGCGAGTGCGTATTACAAGGGGGATGAAAAAAATCCTCAACTTCAACGAATTTACGGAACTGCTTTTGCGACGACTCAAGAAATGGAGTCCCATTTTGCGATGCTGGAGGAGGCGAAGAAGCGAGATCATCGCAAGCTCGGCAAAGAGCTCGAACTTTTTGCTTTTGATGATCAGGTGGGGCCGGGGCTTCCGCTTTGGATGCCACGGGGAACAGTTTTGATTGAGGAGCTTGAGCGTTTAGCGAAAGAGACCGAATTTCAAGCCGGCTATCAACGGGTTCGTACGCCGCATTTAGCGCGGGAGTCGATGTATCTCACGAGCGGCCATCTTCCCTATTATCAAGAGAGTATGTTTCCTCCGATGGAGTTCTGTGAGGATGCAGGCGGAGAGTCGCAGAAATATTATTTAAAGGCGATGAACTGTCCTCATCACCATAAAATTTTCGGAGCTGTTCCGCGGAGCTATCGTGATTTGCCGGTTCGACTTGCAGAATATGGGACCTGTTATCGGTATGAACAATCGGGGGAGCTTTTTGGATTGATGCGGGTTCGTTCGATGCAGATGAATGATGCGCATATTTATTGTACTGAGGAGCAGTTTGAGGCGGAGTTTCATGCGGTGAATCAGCTTTATTTGAAATATTTTAAGATCTTTGGTTTTGAAAAATATCGGATGCGTTTTTCGACGCATGCCCCGGCGAAATTGGGAGAGAAATACGTCAATGAGCCGGAGCTATGGTTGAAGACCGAGGCGATGGTGCGGGACGTGTTGACGAAGAGTGGAATCGATTATGTGGAGGTTCCGGATGAGGGGGCATTTTACGGACCGAAGATTGATGTTCAGGTCTGGAGTGCGATCGGTCGTGAATTTACGATTGCGACGAACCAAGTCGATTTTGCGGTCCCAAAACGGTTTGGTCTTGTTTATACCACTTCTCAGAATTCGAAGGAGACACCGATTTGTATTCATCGTGCTCCTCTGGGAACGCACGAGCGGTTCATCGGATTTTTGATTGAGCACTTTGGAGGGGACTTTCCGGTATGGCTTGCCCCGGAGCAGGTGAGGATTGCGACGGTGAGTGAAAAGCAAGAGGAGTATGCTCAAAAAATCGCTCAAATCCTTCGAGAAAAAGGGGTTCGGGCGGAGTTGGATCTCCGTGGAGATAAGATCGGATCAAAGATTCGGCTTGCGCAGACGTGGAAAATTCCTTATACGCTCATCCTTGGTGATCGTGAAATTACACAAAATCAAGTTTCTGTGCGGAGCCGTAAAAGGGGTGACGAAGGCGCAATGCCTTGGGATCTTTTCTTAAGTCGACTCATGGAAGAAATCAATCAACGTAGTCTGTAAGGGAGAATTTAAATCTTGAAGCCATTTCGTAAACCGTTTTTCCGTCGAGAGGAAGCGCCGCATCGTATTAATGACCGGATTCGTGTCCGTGAGGTATTGGTCATTGGACCTGAGGGCAAATCTTATGGGGTGATGCAGACCCCAGATGCTATTTTAAAGGCGAAACAGTACGGAGTCGATTTGGTAGAGATTTCTCCGAACGCCACTCCCCCCGTCTGTAAAATTACAGATTATGGGAAATTTCGATATGAGCTCGCGAAGAAAGAGCGAGAGAATAAGAAACCTAATTTTGCTCAAAAAGTCAAAGAGCTGAAATTCCACTTGAACATTGATGGTCATGACTATGAGACCAAGATGCGACATGCGGAGCAGTTCATGTTCAAGGGGATGCGAGTAAAATTTGTTCTGGTTCTGCGGGGTCGAGAAATGATCCATAAAGAGCTGGGACTAAAGTTGATGCAGAAGGTGAAAGCAGAGATGAGTCAGGTCGGTAATCCTGATGCCGAACCAAAATTGCTTGGCAAAAACATTTCAATGATGCTATCACCTTTGCCCGCTCAAAAAAGAGTACGGAAATTCACTGAAGAAGATATCGAGGATGAGATCGAAGCCGAAGAGGTAGAGAACGAGCCCTCAGAAGAAAGAAAAGCCTAGGAGAAAGTTATGCCGAAATCAATTGCACGACGCAAAACAAAGAAGGCCGTGAGTAAGCGTTTTAAGCTGACTGGCACGGGAAAAGTAGTGGCTTCGCACGCGGGGCGCCGCCATTTGGCGAAGAGCAAGAACCGCAAGCGCATGCGTCGCTTGGGCAAGTCGAAGGTCTTGGATAAGAGCGATGAGTATCGTATCAAATCCAACTTGCCATTTAACTAAACGACCGACAGAGATTTAAGGAGATTTTATGCCAAGAGCCACCAATGCTGCAGCCTCACGCGAACGTCGCAAACGAGTGCTAGATAAAGCAAAAGGTTACCGCGGATTCCGCAGTAAGTTATTCCGTTACGCTAAAGATGCTACGATGAAGGGTCAATACTGGTCCTATCGTGATCGTAAAGTTCGTAAGCGTACCTTCCGTGTTCTTTGGATCACTCGTATTAATGCCGCTTGCCGTGCGCAAGGGATTACTTACAGCCGATTCCAAGAAGCGTTACAAAAAGCAAAGATCGAAATTGATCGTAAGCTCCTCTCGGAGTTGTGCATCAACGATCCTGCGATTTTTACTGCGATCTTGAAGGAAGCGAAATCCTAATAAAGGAGCCGGTGTTGAGAGGACTGGATTCGATTATTCTTGGAATGATCGGAGAGAGTTGATCGATCACACTCCTTTATCCTGCTGCTACGCAGAAAACCGTTTTATTAGGTTTTAAAAAAGCCACTTTCGAAAGAGAGTGGCTTTTTTATTTTTGTAGACAGTTGCTCACGAACGGGTCAGTAAACAATATTAGGGATTAAAAGTAAACGGAGTCTTATCACAGGAGTGCGTCTAGTGAGGAAAGGCAAGCTTTGATTTAATTTTTACGTTGTGACGCGGATTTCTTTGATCTTAATCTTTTCTACTCTTCAAATCCGTCGGACGATAGATCTTGAATCCCTTGACGGAGTCAAAGCCGCGATCAGCGGTGGCGATCAGGGGGATTCCTTTGCGCTTGGCGAGTGCCAAGTTTAGGGAGTCGTTGGTCATAAGTCCGAACTGGATCTGGAGCTCTAATGCGACAAAGAAATCTTCCGGTTGCACCGTTTCAATCGTCAGTCCGCCCCCAAGAAGGGCCCGGATCTCGTCGGCATAGTCGACGAGTTGTCGGATGATTTCTGGTTTTCCCGAAAGTCCCCGAGCGGGATTGGAGGAGACAAATCCCTGCAACTGCGCCTCCTCGATCATCCGCCGATGTTGGATTTCGGCCAGAATCACTGTGGTGATGGTTCCATAGAGGGATCCTGCTTCACAGCGTTGAAGAAGCTTGAACGATTGAAGGGACGCACGTCGGATTCCATAGAGGAGGATATTTGCATCGAGAAGAACCCGGCTTCCTTCCGGAATTTCGGTGAGGCTCATTGGTCGTAGTAATCGGTCGCCATGATTTTTTGAAACTCGGAATCACTCACCGTCCTTGGCTTTTTTTCAAGTAATCGCGTAAGACCTGTTTTCGATTTTTCAGCCTCGTGGGGACGATGGAAATAATAGGTGAGAGCCTCTTCCACGATCTCCCCGATCGGGATCCGTCGTTGAGCTGAGGTGACTTTCAATTCGTGGTACACCTCTTCGTCCAGTTGGGTGCCAAACTTCATCTTCATAAAGAAAAATTACTTCTATTTCTAGAAGATTCAAGAAAATAAGAACTTTCTTCTATTTGAATGACCTTGTTTAGGTGTTCTTTGCTTTGCAAGGGGTTTTCTTGCATTCTTAAAAGAGTTTTATTTTCCGCGGTAGCGGCTCCATCACCAAGAGAGGGGATGCAGTTATTCTTCAGAATAAGTGAAAGAAATATTGATAAATTCGATTCAGACTCTACTTGGTGATGATGGAGAAGATTTTGATTGCGACGAAAAATCCGGGGAAGGCCCGTGAATTTAAACATCTTTTGGGGGAGAGTTATACGGTCTTAACCTTGCTTGATATTCATTTTCCTCATGAAATTGTGGAGGATGGGGAGACCTTTGAGGAGAATGCGAAGATCAAGGCGCTTGCGATTGCGCGGAATTTTGAGGGATTGGTTTTAGCGGATGATTCAGGGTTAGAGGTGAAGGCGTTGAAGGGGGCTCCGGGGGTTTATTCGGCTCGGTATGCGGGGGAACCGCGGGATGATCTTAAAAACAATCAGAAGCTGATGCTTGCGATGAAGGGTCAAGAGGAGAGAGCGGCACGTTTTCGTTGCACATTGGTATTAGCGGCTGGGGAGGTGGTTTTAGGGGTGTTTGAGGGGGATTGTTCAGGTCGAATTTTGCATGAGCCGGTGGGGGATCACGGTTTTGGGTATGACTGTCTTTTTTGGGCGGATGGAGCGACCGAGCCTTTTGGGAGGCTTTCGTTGGATGAAAAAAATAAATTTAGTCATCGAGCAAAAGCGATGGCTCAATTGAGAGAATATTTAATCGGATCACGAACATGAAATATCTGAATACGGCGAAAGAGATGATTTTACATTTATTAGATTCTGCGGAGACGCAAGAGTTGTTTTTTGCAGGGCTATTTTTTACTTTGGCGTTGGTCGTTCCGTGGATTGCACAGCGGGTTGTGGGAGGAGTCTTTCGGAAAGTATTCCGGAAATTAGATCGTGATTTAGTGGAGTCGGCGATTCAGGCGATCAAGGGGCCGTTAGCCATTTATATATTTGTTACATTTACGGTTTTGTCGTTAGGGCAGTTTGAGCATATTCCGAAAGGATTACATCAGTTTGCGGGGTATGCGGAGACGGTTTTAAATGGGGTGGCGGTTTTAGTGTTTTGTTTTCGGGTCGTTGATATTATTGCGATTTTATTTAAGCGTCGGATGATGAAAGGGGCGAAGACGGAGTTAGATGAGCGATGGGTGAAGATTGTGGGGTGGGTGGGAAAGGGGATCGTTTTATTTGTCGGAGTGATTTCAATCATGCAGGGGTTAGGGAAAAGTGTTATTCCTTATATTACGGGGGCTGGGGTCTTTGGAGCGGCTTTTGCCTTGGCCTCGCAGAGCACTTTAGGAAATATTATTGGATCCTTTGAGATTATGATGGATCGTTTGTTTGCAGAGGGAGATCGGATCTCTTTTGGAGATTATGATGGATTTGTGACCAAGATGGGGCTTCGTAGTGTGGAGATTACGGCACTCACAGGGGAGAGGATTAATTTGCCGAATAAGGATTTGGTGGATAAGCAGATCCGAAATTATTCGAAGGGAAAGTTGGTCTTTGGGAAGGTTGGAGTGGGACTGGAGTATCGGCATACAAAAGAGGAGATTGGAAGGGCCATTGTGCTGTTGGAAAAGATTGCCTTAGCCCATGAAAAAATCTCCTCGGCAAGTGCCGTCTTTAAAAATTTTGCAGCGAGTTCCTTGGATATTGAGCTTTATTTTTGGGCTGACTATAAAACGGGGGCGGAATATGTTTCGATTATTTCTGATTTGAATATGGAGATTAAGGCGCAATTTGATCGAGAAAAGTTTGGATTTGCCTTTCCGAGTTCGAGCGTTTATTTGAAAAAAGAGTAACGGAGCCGAAAAAGATAAATGTCGTTATTGCGATTTTTGAGTTGCAGGAATCTTTAAATTCCATAGGTAATCTACATGCCTGAGAATCCATTGCCTATTCCTCCCCCGCCTGGAAGTGCCCCGAAGGGTGCCGTCAAATTGGCTCCGCTTTCAGGGACGCCTGTGAAGTCCGAGACGCTTAAGATTACACTTCCTCCTCGTTCTGATTCAGGAATGAAGGCGCCCGCTCCATTGATGGCGAAACCGTCACTTCCCACGGCCCCATTACCGAGCCCCTCCGTGGCCCCAGCGGTTCCGACTCCGGTGGCCCCTCCATTACCTCCTAAAATCCCGGCTCCAGGGAATTTAGCGGATCAACCGACGATTCCAATTCCTCGTCCCCCTCCTCTTGCTCCTGCCGCCCCTAAGCCTTCTGCTGCGGCAGCAGATGAGTTTGAGAGAACGATCAAGATTGGTGCACCGGGTTCTCCTCAGGTGGCTCCTTCTCCTTTAGCGCCTCCGAAGCTACAGACGAAATCGATTCCGGTGATTGCGCCCAAGCCGTTGGCATCAGCTCCTGTTCCTAAGGCGATTACGGAGGCGATTCCGATGGGGGCAATGCCTCCGCGGCCGAATCCCAAATCCGTGGCTCCAGCTTCTATTGCGGCACCCAAGATTAATAATGCGAATTCCGATACAAAGTCGATTAATTTAGCGACGGGGGGCCTTCCAAATCCTGGAATTTCGGCTCAAGGACCCGCTTCGATCCCGCCAAAAGTCGCGGTTCCTGGAACCGCTCCTCGTTCTGGGGCTGCTCCGCTTCCACCAAAGCCTGTCGCCCTAGGTGGAAAACCGGCTCTCACCTCCTCTGGGGTAGCGGCTCCCTTACCAAGTGGTCCTGCATCAGTCTCTGCGAAACCGGCTCCCACAGGGGCAAAGCCGCCGGCTTCGACTCCTTCGGTCGCTGCTCCGGTAAAGGTAGCGGTCGCTCAAGAGGTCGATGAATCGGAAGAGCTGAGTATGCTGCTTACGGTTCTTGCTGTTGTTGCTGCGATACTTGCGTTGGGTGTTTCGGGTTACCTTTATTGGGCGATGTCCAATAACGTTGTTGGATAAAAATAAAAAAGGAAAATTTATGGCAAGTGAAATGGTTGTGAATGTCGGATCTGCGAATTTTGAGGCAGAGGTTTTAAAGTCAACGGTTCCTGTCGTTGTCGATTTTTGGGCTCCTTGGTGTGGACCTTGTCGGATGATTTCTCCCTTTCTGGATGAT
Organism: Akkermansia muciniphila; assembly: GCA_945883905.1. GTDB lineage: Bacteria > Verrucomicrobiota > Verrucomicrobiia > Methylacidiphilales > CAMAQI01 > CAMAQI01. The sequence goes on from CAMCYL010000019.1 coordinate 24,563, forward strand.
GTGGCCAAGAAAATGGAGGGGAAAGTAAAGATTGCAAAGGTCAATGTGGATGAGGAGTCGGCCTTGGCCTCTCAATATGGGGTCTCTTCGATCCCGATGATTCTTTTTTTTAAAGGGGGAGAGAAGAAAGATCAGTTTATTGGCGCTGTACCGAAAGAGATTCAGAATCGAATCGATGCGATGATGGTTTAATGTTTGAGTTGTTGAAAACCGATGGAGGGGCCCGTTTGGGTCGACTGCATACGGAGCGGGGGGTGATTGATACCCCGCAGTTTATGCCGGTGGGAACGCAGGGAACCGTTCGCGGGTTGACTCCGCATCAGCTCAAGGATTTTGGTGCGCAGATTATTTTAGGGAACACCTATCATTTGAATCTTCGTCCAGGGATTGATTTGATCCGAAAATTTAAAGGGCTGCATCGGTTTATTGCTTGGGATCGCCCGATTTTGACGGATAGTGGGGGGTTTCAGGTTTTTAGTTTATCAAAACTCAGAACGATTACCGAGGCGGGGGTTCATTTTAAATCGCACTTGGATGGGAGTCCTCTGTTTTTAGGTCCGAAAGAGGCGACGCGTATTCAGATGGAGTTGGGGTCTGATATTATGATGGCCTTTGATGAGTGTCCTCCTTGGCCTTGTGATGAAGAGGCGATGAAAGGGGCGGTGGAAAGAACCATTCGATGGGGAAGGATTTGTCTTGAGGAGAGGAGTGAGTTTTTAGAAAGCATGGGGGATCGTCCGACAAAAAAACCGCTTTTATTTGGAATTGTTCAAGGGGGAGGGTATGCCCATTGGCGTGAGGAGTGTGCGAAACGTTTGGTGGATTTGCCCTTTGATGGTTATGCGATTGGGGGAGTGAGTGTGGGGGAGCCGGAGCATGAAATGTATAAAGCAGTGGAGTATGCGATTCCACATCTTCCGAGTCATCATGTGCGTTATACCATGGGATTAGGGCAACCGAATCAGCTTGTGGAACTTGTGGCACGAGGGGTTGATATCTTTGATTGTGTTTTACCGACGCGGATTGCCCGTCATTGTGGGGCTTATACGAGGGAGGGGCAGATTAATTTACGAAATGCTCCGTTTCGCGAGGATGAAAAACCGATCGAAGAGGGGTGCTCCTGTTATGCTTGTCAAAATTTTAGTCGTGCCTACATTCGGCACTTACTCAAATCGAATGAGATTTTAGGTCTGATGTTGGTGACGATGCATAATGTGCATTTTTATCTACGTCTGATGAAAGAAATTCGGGAGGCGATCACCGTAGGGCGATTTGACTCCTATCGACGCGAGTTCATAACAAGATATAAACTAGGAAAAAATCATGAATCTAACTTTACTCACCCTTGATTTAAATGCCTTTTTGGCCATGGCGGCTCCCGCTCAACCTGGAGCTGAACCAGGGAATCCGATCATGATGATGGTTCCTTATGTTTTAATGATCGCTGTATTTTATTTTATTTTAATTCGCCCTCAAATGAAGGCAAAAAAAGAGCAAGATAAGATGATCTCCTCTTTGAAGTCAGGAGATGAAGTGGTGACAACAGGAGGAATTATGGGGACTGTTGCTCAAGTAAAAGAGGGTTCGGTGATGTTGAAGATTGCCGATAATGTGAAAATTGAAATTGTGAAGTCTCATATTTCAGTTCGGACAGAAGCTTCAAAAAAAGATTAAAAACGTTAGTTAGATTTATTTAAACGAAGAGAGCTCTATGATTCAGTATTTGATTTTGTTTGGTGGAATTGTTTTTTTATTCGCCTTTATTTCGCACCTTGTTTTAGAACGAGGACGTTCACGGCGTTTAATGGGACTATTGAGTATCGTGATCTGTGTGCTGGTCTGTATTGCCTCTTTGTATCCCTTAAATAAAACAGTTAAATTAGGATTAGATTTGAAGGGGGGGACGGCATTTTTAATTGAACTAGAAGGAAATCCCTCGGCGAAAGCGTTGGAACAAGCCGTTGAGGTGATTCGGAAACGGGTCGATCGATTTGGACTTTCTGAGCCGATGATTCAACCGACCGGGGCGAATCGGATTAGTGTTCAGATCCCTGGATTAACGGAAAAGGATAAAGAGTCAGCCAGACAGCAGCTTTCACAGGTAGCGAAGTTAGAGTTTCGCGTGGTTCATCATCAGAATGATACGTTGATTCAACAAGCTCTTTTAGATCGCAATCAAGTGCCTGCGGGCTATGAAATCTTAAATCTGAAGTATCAGCGGGAAGATGGGACGGAGGAAAAGCAACCGATTTTAGTGAAACGGATTGCGGAGATGACGGGGAAGCATGTCTCACGAGCGAGGACGGGATTTAGTCAGTTAGGAGAACCGAATGTCGGGATTGATTTTACGAGTCAAGGATCGAAGATTTTTGGGGAGGTGACTCAGGCGAATTTGAAACATCGTTTAGCGATTGTTTTGGATGGTGAGGTCAAGAGCGCTCCAGTGATTCAAGAGGTGATGTTTAGTAGTGCGAGTATTTCAGGGGGGAAGATGACGATTAAGCAAGCGGAGGATCTGGCGAGTGTTTTGGAAAATCCTTTAGAGACACCTGTACGGATAGTCGAGGAGCGTGGAGTGGATCCCTCCCTTGGACTTGATTCGATCACGAGCGGAAAAAAGGCACTCGTTTTTGCAACCTTGGGGGTTGCTGCCTTTATGATTCTTTATTATCGTCTCGCCGGTTTTTATGCCATTATTGCGCTTGCGGTTAATTTATTGATCCTTTTTGGACTACTTGCTCAGTTTCATTTTACCTTAACCTTACCGGGTATTGCTGGTGTTATTTTAACCATTGGAATGGCGGTGGATGCGAATGTCTTGGTGTACGAGCGGATTCGGGATGAGATGAATCGTGGGAAACCGCTTCGTGCGGCAGTTGATGGGGGGTTTGATCGCGCCTTTAGTGCGATTTTAGACTCCAATATTACGACGATTATTCCGGCCGTCATTTTGATTTTTATGGGAAGTGGTCCGTTGCAAGGATTTTCGGTGACATTGACACTGGGAATTGTGGCGAATCTCTTTACCGCCATTGTGGTGACTCGAAATCTTTTTGATTGGAGTTTGTTGATCCCTTCCTTCCGTCGTTTAACGATGATGGAATTTGTGAAGAATCCGAAGGTCGATTTCTTAAAACTTCGTTGGCCTGCGGTACTCCTTTCCGTTTTGATTTTGGTGATTGGAGGAAATTCATTTTATCAAAAAGGAGATCAGGCCTTTGGAGTGGATTTCATCGGGGGAGATTCCTTAACGCTCAGTTTTGCAAAAGCGGTTGAGGTGAGTCAAATGCGTGAGACATTGGAGAAAAATGGGATGAATGTTCACTTGATTCAATACGCCAAAACAGAGAATAAGCTTTCGGTTCAGGTTCATGAAAATCAAGGAGATCAAGTAATTGCATCACTAAAGGCGACTTATCCAGAGGCGGGCTTTCAAAAGGTCGGACTGGATCGAGTGGGATCTCAGATTGGCAAAGAACTTCAGAGTCGAGCCTCTTTCTCGTTGTTATTGGGATTGCTGGGGATTTTGGTTTATGCCTCCTTCCGATTTGAATGGACATACGCCGTTGCGGCGACCGTGAGTCAAGTCCATGACGTTATGATCGCCGTATGTCTTGCGGTCGCCTTGGGCTCGGAGCTTTCGTTGACATTAGTGGGGGCCTTTTTGACGATTGCCGGATATTCGATTAATGAAAAGATCGTGGTCTTTGATCGGGTTCGTGAGATTTTGGCATTACGAACGAAGCAATCGTTGGGGGATATTCTTAACTCCAGTTTAAATATGACATTAGCTCGTACGGTGATTACGGGGGGAACGACCTTGATTGCAATCGGTTTCTTGATTTTCTTTGGAGGCATTGTGATTCATGGATTTGCGGTGACGATGCTCGTCGGTGTTTTAGCGGGAATGTTTTCCTCACACTTTTTGGCCCCTGCCGTTGTCTGGTGGTTGAGTCGTTATACTGAAAATAAAAATGAACTGGAGTCTTAAGAGCGAATTTAAAGTCTTTGAAGGCTTGCATTTTAGGAGAGCGAGCAGATGGTTTTAATTGAATGAAAATCATTCTTGCGACTGAGGATCCGGAGAAGAAACGATTTCTAAAAGAAACCGTTGATTCGATACGATTTGATATTGAGATCGTTGAGGATGCTTACGCGGCGATTGAGAAAATTGAAAAGACAGTTCAAGAACAGATTGTGATTCTTGATTTTCTGCTTCCTGGGATGAATGGAGCTCAGGTTTGTGAGAAAGTGATACGGACGCCTCTTCGTTGGCGCTCATTTATTTATGGGATCCGATCGGCCGATCCTCTTTGGGATCCTCTTCTTTTTTTGAAATCGGGGGGAGATGGGGTATTGGATTTTTGTGATTCGATGGAGTCCGTGATGATTGAGATTGAGACCGCCTCTCGATTATTACAGCGACAAGCGAAGATCACACAACGATTGAGAGTAGATGCGGAGCGGTATATCCCTTTAGAGGGAATTGGCTCTGGGGGGGTATCGAATGTTTATCGAGGGATTGATCGCAAACTGGAGCGAGAGGTGGCGATTAAGTATTTACGTTCAGATTTTGATTCAACGATTTCCAATTCAGAAGCGGCTTTGCAGGAGGCTCGTCTTTTGGCAAAATTTATTCATCCAAATTTAGTGACCGTTTTTGATTATGGGGAGTCGGAGGAGGGGGCTTTTGTGGTCATGGAGATCGTTGAGGGAGAAAGCTTACAAAGTATGCTCGAGTCGGGGGGATTAAGAGATTCGTTATTTGATCGGCTCGTGATTGAGTCACTTCAAGGCATTGAGGCAGCGCATTCGCAGGGAGTTTTGCATTTGGATCTAAAACCGGCGAATATTATGTTTGGATTTATGGGATCTACCGGTTCTGAAATGCATTTGAAGATCGTTGATTTTGGGATTGCTCGAGATCGTCATCATACGGATGGATTGAAGTCGTTAAAATCGAAGACGGTGGTTGGCTCTTTGCCTTATATTGCCCCTGAGCGTTTTTATGGAGAGAGTTTAGGAAGAAAATCGGATCTTTATTCCCTCGGACATATTTATTATATCGGATTAACGGGGCGGCATGCTTTTTTAGTCGATGGAATTCAGGCGATGATCGATGCTCATTTGAATACGATTCCGACCTCGATTTTAGAATTTCGTCCGGAACTTCCTTTAGAGTTGAACGAATGGGTGATGAAGTTATTAGAAAAAAAAGTGGAAGAACGATTTGCTTCTGCGTTGGAGGCGTTGCAAGCTTATCAAAAAATTAATTGGGATAAAAAAACATGAATATCTATTGGACGATCTACGGTGTATTAATCATAGCGGGAGGAGTGATGGGATTTGTGAAAGCAAAATCGAAGGCCTCGTTGATTGCGGGAACGATTTCTGGCGCTCTCATCATTGCCTCGGGGTATGGCATTGAACAAGGGATTCGAGGATGGATATTGGTGGGGCATCTGGTGAGTTTGATGCTTTTCGTTAAGTTTACCGTTGGTTTTATTAAGACACGTAAGCCGTTTCCGAGTTTGATGATTATCCCGCTCACTCTCGCGGGGGGCATTCATACGCTTTACCTCGTTCTTAAATAGTGTTATAGTATTTCCAAAAACGAGCTGAGCAAAATGAGTTCAAGGAAATGATCGTAGTGTTCCTACGGCTCACTTTTCTCTCCCTTACTTAAGGGAGTTGTAATGCGGTATCGACCCCTGTTTTGGAGATGTCGGCTTCAGGATAATCTAAGGTGTAGTGGAGTCCACGGCTTTCTTGGCGACTGATAGCGCAGTCAACGATGAGAGAGGCAACCATCGAGAGGTTGCGGATATCGATGATTTTGGGGGAGACGCGATTAGTCCAATAGTATTCTTGGACCTCTTGGGCGATCATTCGGAGTCGTGAGCTTGCCCGATAAAGTCGTTTATTGGAACGGACAATACCAACGTAGTTCCACATTAAGAGTTTAATTTCTTGCTCCATATGATTGACGACCACGAGTTCATCCGGATCTTGTGAGTTGCCGTGATGCCATGAGGGAAGTTCAATGTTATTTTGAATAAGCGGTTCTTGTTGAATCGCTTGAGAGGCTCGATGAGAGACGACAATGGCTTCAAGTAAAGAGTTGCTTGCGAGTCGATTGGCGCCGTGGAGTCCCGTGCAGGCGACTTCGCCCGCGGCCCAGAGTCCAGGAAGGGAGGTTTGACCGTTGAGATCGGTGATGACCCCTCCACATTGATAATGGGCGGCGGGAACTACGGGGATGGGTTCCTTACTGATATCGACCCCATATTTTTGACAGGTCGCAAAAATTTGCGGAAAACGGTTTTTGATGAATTCCTCTCCTTTAAATCGAACATCTAAGTAAACACAAGGAGCTCCTGTTTTTTTCATTTCGGCATCAATCGCACGAGCGACGATATCCCGTGGTGCGAGTGATTTGAGGGAGTGATAGCGCTCCATGAAGGTATTTCCTTGAGCGTCGATGAGGACCCCGCCCTCTCCTCGAACGGCTTCGGAGATTAAAAAGCTATGCGCTTGAGGATGGTAGAGGCAGGTGGGATGAAATTGAATAAACTCCATATTTGCGATGGAGACACCAGCGCGGTAGGCCATTGCGACTCCATCGCCAGTAGCGATGTCAGGGTTGGTGGTATGTTGATAGACCTGTCCGCAGCCGCCGGTGGCGAGGAGAAGATGATCGGAGGAGAAGACCTCGACTTCGCGGGAGATTTTATTGAGGGCGTAGACTCCGAGGCAGCGATTCTGAGTGCAGTAACCGAGTTTCCTCAGGGTAATCAGATCGATCGCGACAGAATTTTCAAAAATGGTGATGTTTGGATGTTTGGCAATGTTGGCGAGAAGGGCTTGCTCGATCTCTTTGCCCGTCATGTCCTTGGCATGAAGGATTCGACGGCGGGAATGGCCTCCCTCTTTGCCGAGATCGTAACCCTCTTGAGCACGTGAGAAATCGACCCCCATCTGAATGAGTTCCTGAATGCGATCGGGAGCCTCTTGAACCGTTTCTCGAACGACCGACTCTTTACAAAGTCCAGCGCCGGCATCAAGAGTGTCGCGAACATGGAGTTGGAAGGAGTCATCGGCCCCTGTGACACAAGCGATCCCTCCTTGGGCGTAGTTCGTGTTGGATTCAGCGCGGTTTTTTTTGGTGAGAATGGCGACGCTCCCCTTCGAGGCAACCTTGAGGGCAAAGGTAAGACCGGCGATTCCACTGCCCAAGACGAGATAGTTATAATGACGTTGCATGAACGAATATTTACTATAGGCGACTTAAGAAAACTAAGAAAGAGGATTCCAAACTTTTTTAAATCCTAGTTTTTGAAAATGTTTAACGTTAGCGGTGGCGAATTCTTTGACGCCGTGATCGATTAAGGTATAGGCAAGTCGAACGTCGTAAATTTGCCGATAGGGAATCGTTGTTTGTGACATCGTTGTCCATATTTTTTGATGAAGCATGGATGATTTTTCGGTGAATCCAATAATTCTCCATCGGGGGTGTTGACGGTATTGTTCGATCACAAAGGAGGCCTCTTTGCCGTTAAGAGGTGTTTGATTTAGGACTGGGTTTCTGATGAGTCGATAGAGCTCTACGAGAACGAATTCGCTAATGGAAATCTCTGGGTTTTCTGCGCATTCTTCCATCCATTGAAGGGCCTTTTTGTGTTCTGCGCAACTTGAGGATAATGAGTAAAAAAGAATATTGGTGTCGATTGATATCATAGAGATGAATTAATCTTCTTGAGCGATTCGTTTGAGTTCTTCCGCATCCACCGATCGGGTTCCTAAATCAAGAGGGGAAGGAAGCGTCCATTTTTTTTGAGGATAATGAGAATGTGTTTCCACCATATACTCAAGCCCTCGGCGGGTAATTTCTGCAAATGACCACTCTTTAAGGGCGGCTGTTTTTTTTGCACTTAAAAAAAGATCATCAGGGATTTGAACTTGCGTTTTTATCATAACATCATTTTACCATCATGGTAAAATGATGTCAAATTTTACAAAGCCTGAGGGACTTTTTCGAATTGGTAACACTCGATAATATCGCCTTCTTGATAGTCATTGTAATCCCCGAGACGAATTCCGCATTCGAGTCCTGAGCGAACTTCACCGGCCTCATCTTGGAATCGTTTAAGAGTTTGGAATCCACCATCGTAAACCGGTTGGCCTTTGCGGAGAACTCGGGCGCGAGCGGAGCGAACAAGGCGACCATTTTGAACCATACAACCGGCAACAGTATATTTGGTGAGTTCGAAAACCTGTTTGATGATCGCGTGACCGAGCTTGCTTTCGCGGAGTTCGGGATCGAGTAATCCTGCCATCGCCTCTTTGATTTGATCGATCAATTCGTAGATGATACTGTAGAGCTTGATTTGAACCTCTTCACTCTTGGCTGCATTGGCCGCACTGTTTTCGGTCTTGGTATTGAATCCGACGACGATCGCCTTGGAGGCTTTTGCCAAAAGGATGTCGGACTCAGAGATTGGACCGACGGAGGATTGGATAATATTGAGATCGATTTTTTTACTATCGATATTACGAAGAGAGCCAATAATCGCTTCAATCGAACCTTGAGTATCCCCTCGGAGGATCATATTCAGTGTTTTTTTATTACCATCTTCGAGTGTTTGGAAAAGATTTTCGAGAGTGACCTTAGGACCGCTTTCGAGTTTTTGAAGGCGAGCCTTTTGGCGACGTTCTTCAGCGATCTCACGGGCTTCCCGCTCGTTTTTCATGATTACAAATTCATCACCAGGAGTTGGCACGCCATCGAGTCCCATGACTTTAACGGGAATAGAAGGACCGGCCTCTTTAATACTTTTACCCGCATCATCAACGAGGGCGCGGACGCGACCGTAGAACGGTCCGACGAGCATGGCATCTCCCAAATGAAGAGTTCCGGTTTGGATGATCATTGTTGCCGTGGGGCCACGACCGACTTCAGATTGAGCCTCAATAACTCGTCCGCGGGCCGCTCCTTTTGGATTTGATTTCAATTCAAGAACCTCGGATTGAAGAATAATCATATCGAGGAGTTGTTCGATGCCGATTTTTTTGAGGGCAGAGACCTCGCAGCAGATGATATCGCCGCCGAAATCTTCAGGGACAAGTCCCTTTTCTTGAAGTTGTCCTTTGACCTTCATCACATTGGCGCTGGGAAGATCGATTTTATTGATGGCGACAATAATGGGCACTTTCGCGGCACGGGCATGGCTGATTGCTTCTAATGTTTGAGGCATGAGCCCGTCATCGGCGGCGACGACGAGAACAATGATGTCCGTGATGCTGGCTCCACGGGCACGCATCGCTGTGAAAGCTTGGTGACCGGGGGTATCTAAAAAAGTGATCGGCTGGTTATTGCGGAGAACCGTATAAGCCCCGATGTGTTGAGTAATGCCACCGGCTTCACCATCGACGACGCGTGTTTTACGCACGCAATCCATGAGGGAGGTTTTTCCGTGATCGACGTGTCCCATAAAAGTAATCACAGGGGGGCGCAAAGAGAGTTCTTCGATTTTTGGAGCGACCGGTTTAGGAGGTTCAACGACTTTAACAGGAGCATGAACGACTCCAGCTCCTCTTTCCCGTTTTTCGACCTCGAGTGTAAATCCGAGTTTAATACAGATTTTTTTTGCAACCTCCTCTTCGATTGTTTGAGTTAATGTTGCGAAAACATTGAGCTCTTGAAGTCGATGAATAAGTTGGAATGATTTTAAATTTAATTTTTCCGCTAAATCTTTAACCACAATGGGGGGCTTCAGATGAATGAACTTTGGCTCCGAAGAGGAGGTCTCCACTGTTGGAGCGGGAGCGGTCGTTACTTCAGGAGTTGGAACTGCGGTCACTTCAGGGGCTTTAACAACTTCAGGAGTTGTTGTCTTCTCCGTGAGTGTTTCAACCTCAGGTGAGGTTGTTTTCGGACTCTTTGCACGAGATGCAGAGGCTTTAGTGGTTGGTTTTTTCTCTTCCCCCTCGACGGATTCGACCTTTTTACGGGTGACTGCTGCTTTTGGTTTCGTGGCAGTCGTCGATGACGCTGTCGCTTTACGCGGAGCGCTCTTTTTATCCGAGGCGGAATTGGAAGTAGATTTAGGGGGCATGTTTATCTTTCGTGTCGGAGGTCAGTTAGGCGGGGGTTAAAGCTTTCAGGGCTTCCGAGCGGATTTTTTGAATGATTTCAAGAGCGACTTCTGGCAATGCTTCTTGAAGATCCATTTCTTCTGCTTCAGCAATGACTTCAACACTGGTGAATCCAATGTGAACGAGTTGTGAAGCAAGAGCGAGATCGATCGATAGACGTGCGGCTAAGGCATCCGCAACGTGAGTGAGCTTATCCTCCATTGATTCAATGGTGATAATTTCCTCTTCGATATCGATTTCCCAGCCCATTAAACGGGAGGCAAGACGGGCATTTCGTCCACGGATTCCGATGGCTAGCTTAAGATTCTCTGCATCGACGTGCACTTTGATTCGTTTTTCCGATTCATTGAGGTCGATCGATTTCAATTTTGCGGGCTTGAGGGCTTCAACCACGAGTTCACGCGGATTTGGAGACCATTTAAAGAGATCTATTTTTTCGTTATTGAGTTCGCGAACAATATTTTTTACGCGTGACCCACGGATTCCAACGCAAGCGCCAACGGGATCGACTTTATCGTTATCCGACCAGACAGCGATTTTCGTTCGGTAACCAGGTTCGCGAGCGATGGCCTTGACTTGGACTGTGCCATCGAGGAGCTCGCCGACTTCGAGTTCAAATAGCTTTTTAACGAAATTCGGGTGACTTCGGGAGAGAACGATTTCTGGTCCTCGTGCCGTATTTTCAACCGAGACCACGTAGGCTCTGATTCTTTCGCCGGATTGATATTCCTCCGTGGGAACTCGTTCTGATTTTGGCATCAAGGCCTCAAATTTTCCAAGGTCAACGACGACATCCGATTTTTCAAAGCGACGAACCGTTCCACTGACGATCGAGTCGGCACGGTCTTTAAACTCAGTAAAGATCATGTTGCGTTCGATTCCACGGATCGTTTGATTCATGGATTGTTTGAAGACCTGAGCGGCGATACGACCGAAGTCTTTTGGAGTGACCTCGATTTCGAGGAGTTCACCGAGTAAAGCGGCGGGCTTGATCTCACGGGCCTTTGAGAGTTGAATCTCATCGTGTGGAATCGTGACGCGATCAACGACCTTAAGTTTAGCGGTGGCTTTTATTTTTCCGGAACGAGGATCAATTTGAACTTGGAGATCGTTTGCGGGTCCCACTGCTTTTCGGGCAGCGGTGAGTAGGGCAAGCTGGATGGCCTCAAGCATTTGGTCACGCTTGATGCCCTTTTCTTTTTCCATGTAGTCCAGTGTAGACATAAATTCTGGGTTCATGAGTCGATCTCCTTTTCTTTTCAAAGTTCGGATTTCGAGATAAAAAAAAGTGGAAACAATGAAGTTCCCACTTTTCCCTATTCGAAAACTTGGTCTGGAGAGGCTGCCAAAAATCATGGAGGGGTCAAGTGGTTTTTCCTGAGAGGGAGCGCTCCCGTCCAAAACAACTTTGGATTTGAGATGGTAAATCGAAGAGGGGGATTGAAATCCTAAAGCAGTTCTCACGCAACGCCGCGACGCCGCAACGTCAGAGAGGGAGAGGATCGTGAGCTCTTTCCTATCGGCGCCTCCTTTGTCGGCTGCCGCCTCCCGAGAATCTCTCCCGTTTCTTTG
>CAMCYL010000020.1 GCA_945883905.1 Akkermansia muciniphila
TAAGACGGAATCGCTGTTACCAGTCTTCTTTCCGGGTTTATGCTTGCCCCACCGAGGGCTGCGTCTTAATCCTAATCCCCTCTTTTAAAAAATCCACTTCACTACGGTGCCATTCCCCATTCCATGGGGTCTCTTGCTCTAAGGAAGGCTGGAAAGCAAGAAAAGAGCTTTGATTTTTACTAATATCGTCCGAATAAAGGTTAATTTCAGAGGAGGATTTAATTCTAAAGCAGTTCTCGCGCAACGCCGCGACGCCGCCACGTCAGAGGGAGAGGGTCGTGAGCTCATTCCTTTCGGCGCCTCCTTCGTCGGCTGCCGCCTCCCGAGAATCTCTCCCGTTTTTTTGAAAAAAAGATTTTCAAAAAACGATCGAGTTTCTCTTGAGGGGATCGGTTTCACCTCTCCTCGGAAAGAGCTCACGATCCTCTCAGGGATAAATTCTCGGATTATTTTTGTATGAAGGGGGGGGAAGTTCTGAGCTCAAGAGCGTAAGCGATAGATCCCTGTTTTTAAAAAGAGATCGAAAGCTCGTTTTCGAGAAGTATTTAAAAATAGGGAGGAGGCTCGGAGGAGCCGTGGTCAGAACGAGGGGGGGAGTAGGGATTTAACGTCGCGTCGTGGCGTCGTTGCGTGAGACAATGTATTTAAGGTTTTTTTGTTTCCGACACTACACACGGCGCTAGTGTTAGGAGGTAAAAAAAAATCGATTGTCTGACAAAAAAATCTATCTATTGTGGTGTTATATGGCTGACAACACTACCGGTTCGAAAACAGGGGTTGGGGATACCTCTTATGATTCATCTAAACTTGGAAAGCTTGAAGGGTTAGAAGCGGTCCGTAAGAAACCAGGAATGTATATTGGGGGAACCGATGAGCGGGCATTACATCATTGCGTTTCTGAGGTTTTAGATAACTCGGTCGACGAACATTTAGCCGGTCATTGTACTCGAATTGATGTCACGATTCATGTCGATGGGTCGCTTTCCGTTCGTGATAACGGTCGTGGGATTCCAGTTGATATTCATCCTCAGTATAAGATTCCTGGGGTTGAGATGGTGCTTACGACTTTACACTCGGGCGGTAAATACGGACAGGGGGGATACAAGTTTTCAGGGGGAACTCACGGGGTGGGAGCGAAATGCGTGAATGCGGTCTCCGAATGGTTTGAGGTTGAGGTTTCCCGAGATGGAAAAGTATATCATATGGAGTTTGAGCGTGGGAAGACCATGAAGAAACTCGATGTGATTGGGAAATCGAAATCGACAGGGACCTTGATCACCTTTAAGCCGGATGCGGAGATTTTCCGTGAGACGACGGAGTTTAAAGCAGAACGGATTGGTCAGCGTCTTCGTGAGCTGGCATTTTTGAACTCTGGATTGGAGATTGTTTTTTTAGATGAGCGTACAGCGGATTCGGTCGCCGAGACCTTCTTTTATAAAAATGGAGTTGAGGAGTTTGTAAAGCAGCTCAACAACAGTAAAGAGGTCATTCATCCAAAGCCGATCTCGATCACGAAAGAGGTCACGATCACCGATAATGATGATAAGCATGTGGAGATTCATACGGAGGTCGTTCTTCAATATAACGAAAGCTATAGCGATCAGGTGCTTTGTTATACGAATACTGTTCATAATCCGGATGGGGGAACTCATATGAGTGGGTTTAGAACGGCGTTGACTCGATCGATTAATCAACATGCGAAGAACAGCAACTTATTGAAAGATAAAGATCCTCAGATTACTGGAGATGATGTTCGTGAGGGATTAACGGCAGTGATTTCGGTGAAGCATAGTGATCCGAAGTTTGAGTCGCAAACGAAGGTGAAATTGATTTCACCGGAAGTCGATAGTATTACCTCCTCCGCTGTTTATGAGGGGTTGAAGGAGTTTTTTGATGCGAACCCGAACGTTGCCAAAAAGATTGTTGAAAAGGCATTGAATGCGGCACGGGCGCGTGAGGCGGCGAAAAAGGCGCGTGAAGCAGTGCGTAAGACAGCGCTCACGGGGGGGGGACTTCCTGGGAAGTTGGCTGATTGTTCGAGTCGTAATCCGCAAGATTCAGAGCTTTATATTGTTGAGGGAGATTCTGCGGGTGGTTCTGCGAAACAGGGGCGTGACCGGATGAATCAGGCGATTCTTCCGATTCGTGGTAAGTTAATTAATGTTGAAAAAGCTCGTTTAGATAAAGTCCTACAAAACGATGAAATTCGAACATTGATCACGGCTGTTGGAACCGGAATCGGAACGGGGGATGGCGAGGGGGCCTTTAATTTGGCTCGGCTTCGTTATCATAAGATCATCATTATGACCGATGCGGACGTTGATGGATCCCACATTCGGACTTTGCTTTTGACCTTTTTCTATCGTCAAATGCCTGAACTCGTTAAGCAAGGGTTTGTGTATATTGCTCAACCGCCGCTTTATCAAGTAAAGCGTAAAAAGCGTGAGGAGTATGTTCAAGATGATGCGCAACTCAATAAGATCTTGATTGAGTTGGGAGCGGAAGAGGTTCGAATGATCAATCTTCAAGATAAAAAGGAGTTTAATAAGAAACAACTTTTAGAAATTCTTCATCTCTTAGAGTCTTTGAATAAATTTGCAGCGGTGATTCGTCGGCATGGGGGAGATTTTGCCGATTATTTGGAGCATCGTGAAAAGGGATCGGGAGAGCTTCCTCGTCATCTTGTGAAGATTCGCGATGGGAATAATGAATCGATTCATTACTTTATTAAGGATGAGGAGATTAAGAAGTTTTCTGATTTAAATCCAGATCTCCGTATTTTTGGAATTGAGGAGATTGAAGGAGATAAAGTGGAGGAGGGGGTCTCTGCCAAGAAGGAGGCGAAGTCGGAGAAACCGCGTCGTCGTTGTTTGCATTTTGAGCTTCATGAGAGTAAGCCGATTGCAGAGCTTTTGGAGAAGATCAATGCAAAGGGATTGAAGATCGATCATTATGCGGCTGCGGATCAACCGCTTTTTGAGTTAGTAGAGGGTGAGGGGGATAACGAAAAGAAAACCCCCGTGTTTTCGATTCCCGAGATTTTAACGAAAGTCCTTGAGGTGGGTGAACGTGGAGTCACGATCAAACGATTTAAGGGACTGGGAGAGATGAATCCGAAGCAGCTTTACGAGACCTCGATGGATCCTGGAAAGCGTAAATTTCTCCGAATCGAAGTCACTGATGCGATTGAAGCAGAGGAGATGTTTTCTCGTTTAATGGGAGATGATGTTGAGCCTCGTCGTCGATTTATTGAGGATAATGCGCTCAATGTTCGTAATCTTGATGTTTAGTTTTACCACACATTACTTCTTTGTTGTTTGTGGCTCGATTCATTAAAAGGATCTCTTAATTTGATATGAATGCCTTGTTGTTTGGATTGATGTCAGGAGAGGGATCTTCGATTCCTCTTTGGAGCGTTGTTCCATTTGTGGTTTTGCTGCTGTTAATTGCCTCGATGCCTTTTATCCATAAACATTGGTGGGAGGAGCATTATCCGAAGGTCGCGATCGGGTTTGCGATACTCGTCGTTGGATACTACGGTTTTATTCGCGGGGATTGGAGGACGATATTCCATACGGGTCATGAATATATTAGTTTTATGGCCTTGGTGGTTTCGCTGTATGTGGTGGCAGGGGGGATTCATATTCGAACACAAGGAGAGGCGACCCCTTTTGTGAATACACTTTTTCTTGGTTTTGGTGCGGCGATTGCGAATATCATTGGGACGACGGGGGCCTCGATGCTTTTGATTCGTCCGTGGATTCGGATGAATAAATATCGGGTCACGGATTATCACATTGTTTTTTTTATCTTTATCGTGAGTAATGTCGGTGGGTGCTTAACCCCGATTGGAGATCCTCCTTTATTTTTAGGTTATCTTAAAGGAATTCCTTTTTTTTGGACCTTGGAGAAGTTTTGGCCTGCTTGGTTGGCGGCGGTTTCGATATTGTTGATTGTATTTTATGGGATCGATCGTTTAAATTTTTCGAAGATTTCTGAAAGCGTTCGAGAAGATCAGGGAAAGGGTTCGCTTTGTAAAATAGAGGGGAAAAGGAACCTTCTTCCGTTGCTTGTGATTTTGGGATCTGTTTTTATTAAAGAGCCGCTTTTTTTGAGAGAGATCATCATGTTTGCGGCGGCTGGATATTCTTATTGGAGTACACCGAAACCGATCTTTGAGGCGAACCATTTTAATTTTGAACCGATTAAAGAGGTTGGTTGGCTGTTTCTCGGAATCTTTGCGACGATGATGCCGGCATTGGGGTATTTAGGGGCGAATGCTGCGCAGTTGGGACTCGATTCGCCGCTTAAGTTTTATTGGGTGACAGGTCTCCTTTCGGGAGCTTTGGATAATGCACCGACCTATCTGACTTTTTTAAGTGCGTTGTTGGGGCTCCATGGGAGAAGTATTGAAAATCCGGCTGATTTGTTGTGGCTTATTTCAGAGAAGGGACTTTGGGTGGAGGCGATCTCGCTGGGGGCCGTATTTTTTGGTGCTTTGACCTATATTGGAAATGGACCGAATTTGATGGTGAAGACAATTGCCGAACAGTCTAAAATAAAAGTTCCCTCTTTTTTTGGATATATCTTTCGGTTTTCTCTTCCGATTTTAATTCCGATTGTAGCCTTGTTGGGTTGGATATTCTTTAGATCTTCTTGAGAGTGGATTAGAATTAAAGGGGGAGATTTCAGTTATATTTTTTCGTAGAGACTGCCGTAGAGATAAGAGGACTCGGGGATTTGAAGGATAATGGGATGATCTGGGTTTTGGCGGAAAGTTTTGCGGAAACGCAGTAAGGTGTTCACATCGGAGGCGGCAAAGGAGACCATCTCCTCCCATTCGGCGGCAGAGATATTGTGAGAGCAGCAGAAGGTTGCAAGTAATCCCCCGGGAGTGAGAAGTTTGACGGCACGGAGATGAAGATCGTGGTAGCCTCTCATTGCGGATTCGATATTCGCTTTATTTTTTGTAAAGGAGGGAGGATCGAGGATCACGAGATCGAAAGTACGTCCCTCTTGTTCATATTGGCGAAGAAGATCGAAGGCATTGCCGTGTTGAGTTTCAAGTTTGAGTCCGTTGAGCACTGCGGCGGCTTTAGCTCTTTCGAGGGCGCTTGCATCTTGATCGATGGCAAGACAGGAGGTGGCTCCTGCTTTCAGTGCGGCGAGAGAGAATCCCCCTTGATAAGAGAAGATATCAAGGACTCGACGATGGGCCGCCACTTTAGCGATTTCTGTGTAGTTCTCGATTTGATCGAGATAAAAACCGGTTTTATGACCTTGCATAAGATCGACGGGAAATTTGATTCCTCCGAACTGTACCTCGGTTTTGAACGGTTCCGTTCCGGAGAAGATTGTTTTGTTTATGGGAAGACCTTCAAGCGTTCGGACTTGAGCGTCATTACGAAGAAGAATTCCTTGAGGGAGAAATCGATTTTGGAGGATTCGACAGATCATCTCCTCTCGATTACTCATCGCTTTGGTCAAGGTTTGAACGACGATGTAGGGAGGGAAAAAATCGACGATAAGTCCAGGGAGTCCATCGGCTTCTGACCAAACGATTCGTTTAGATTCGGAAAGGAGGGGGATTGATTTCCGGTGTTGAATTGCGAGATCGATTTTTTCAGAGATAAAGCGCTCATCGAGAGCGATCATTTGGCGTGAGAGACGACGAAAAACAATTTGTGATTGGGGATTATACACTCCGGTTCCGAGCAGGGTTCCTTTGGAGGTATAAAGATGAGCGAGATCGGAATCGGAATTAATCACCTCCTCGACCTCATTGCCGAAGACCCATGGATGACCCCGTAAAATGCGATGTCGACCGGACGGTTTTAGTTTGAGAGCAGGAATAGTGTTCATGGGGAAAGGAGAGTCTTACCTTGAAGCGGAAAGGAGGCAAAGCAAAATTACCCCAGTTCTTGCACTACCGTCCAAAACAACTTTGGATTTGAGAGGGAAAATCGAAGAGGGGGATTGAAATCCTAAAGCAGTTCTCACGCAACGCCGCTACGCCGCAACGTCAGAAAGGGAGATGATCGTGAGCTCATTCCTTTCGGCGCCTCCTTTGTCGGCTGCCGCCTCCCGAGAATCTCTCCCGTTTCTTTGAAAAAAGGAATTTCAAAAAACGATCGAGTTTCTCTGGAGGGGATCGGTTTCACCTCACCTCGGAAAGAGCTCACGATCCTCTCCGTGAGAAATTCTCGGATTTTTTTTGTATCATGTGGGGAAGTTCTGAGCCCAAGAGCGTAAGCGATAGTTCCCTGTTTTTAAAAAGGATCGAAAGCTCGTTTTCGAGAACTTTTTAAAAATAGGGAAGAGGCTCGAAAGAGCCGTGGTCAGAACGAGGGGGGGGTAGGGATTTAACGTTGCGGCGTGGCGTCGTTGCGTGAGACAATGTATTTAAGTTTTTTTGTTTTAGTGGCACCAATGCAGTTCTTGTATGGAGGTGGATTTTAATTCCTAATGCATGAAATGGGATTAGAGAGGGGAATAAAAACGATAAATTCGGAGGGCGAGAGTGGATCCAAAATAGGAGCAGAGGTGAATCAGGTGATGGTAGGTTTTTTGAAGGTTTGATCGGGGATCCTGAAAGTTAAGGGGGTGAAGGAGAGGGTTTGAGGGAGCTAATTTTTGACGATAGATTTCCCACGGGAGATCCCAAATATCGAGGAGGGAGAGGCTTTCTTTTTTGTATTTTGCAAGATGAAGTAGGATTTCTTCAATAAACCAGGGAAAGGAGTCATCGAAGGAATTGGAGAGAATGAGACCATGATGTTCGTAATTGAGAATCCATTTTTGAGGGATGGGCGAGGTTTGCTCATCCCATGTTTCGCGGGCAATGGCATAGAGGAGATTGATCCGAATTGAGTTGAGAAGGGATTGGGGACCCTTTTCCCATTCGAGAATTCGCCAATGGATTTGTTTGATTTGAGTTCGTTTCCAAGCGGAAAATTGATAGTGAAGGAGGGGTAAATTAAAGGGGGTTGTTCGATCATGAAACTGTCGAGGAACCGGTGGAAAATGGAGGAACCCTTCAAAGGGATAGTCGGCCTTTGCGTCGTCCCAGTAAACACAACGTTTTCTTCGATCAGACCAAACGCCATTAGGTTCGGTTCTGTATTCAAGGGCGTTTTTCCAAAGCATAATCCAAGGGAGGGAGAGAGAACTTCCTGGAGCATGGAGCGTGTCGACAAGTTGATTTTGAGTGGATTGATCGAGAATTTCTGCAGATAAAATTTCATCGGCATCTAAGGTAAAAACAATGGCTTGTGAATGAATTTCACGAGCCGCATAAAATAGATCATGGCGTCGATGATATTCTGAGGTTGGATAGTGCGATTGAAAGGGAAGGACTTTGACTTTGGGAAATCGCTGGCAGATTTCGAGGCTTTGGTCATTACATCCCGAATCGAGAATCAAAATATGATCGGCCCAGAGACTTGTGGTTCCCAGAAATTTTTCAAGGATCCAAGCCTCATTTCGGATCGGAGTGGTGACGATAAAAGGGGGTCTCATGGGAGCCAAGAGTAGAGGAGTCGATTTCGGGCACGGGTGATTTGATGGAGGAATCGATAGTAGGGGTTTTTTGTATAAAGAGAGGCGATCTGGTACTGTTCCTTAAAGAGTTTCACTGTGTTTTGGGCCGATTTCGAATGGGGATGCCAACGAAATTGAGAGAGCACTTGATCCGTAATCCAAGGGGAGTGAAGGGTGGAAAGTCGCAGCCAGTATTCGTAGTCGAAACCGAGGTGATAGGGGGCTAGGTCGCCGGCTTTTAAGAAGAGTTCTTTTCGGATGAAGACGGACATCTGCGGGATCGGATTTTCAAAATAGAGCAGCTCAGTTCGATAGTTTTTTAAGAGCCAATTCTTATAGGATTGATGGAGATTTCGGGTCGGTTTTCCATTGAGATCGATGATTTCAAATTGACCGACGATCCATTGGATCGTCGGATGTTTTTTAAATACTTTTTCAACTTGAAGTAGAGCCCCTGATTTCAAGGTATCATCGGAATTCAACCAACAAAGGATCTCTCCTTGGGAACGGTGGAATCCTCGGTTAATCGCATCGTATTGTCCGTTATCTTTTTCGCAGTGAATCGAGGAGGAGGGGAGAAGGGATTGAGCAAGCTTAATACTACCATCGGTTGATCCGGCATCTTGGTAGATAATCTCCCCTTCGACCTCTTGAAGATTCCTTTGAATCGATTCTAGCGTATGACTGAGGAAGGGCATTCCGTTGAGGCAAGGAACGGTAATGGAGAAAGTCATTGGGGGGGGTGTTAGGTCAGAGAATCAGCGAGGGAGCGAACGTCTAAGACCTCTTTTTCAAAGTCGATATCGAGTTTTCGTCCTGATTTGTAGGCGATCAATTGATTCCATTCGGGGGAGTTGAAGAGCTCTGCTGGCTTTGTTTTGGGAACTTCTTCCAAATTGACCTCGTAGGCATTTGCACAGAGATCGGCGAATTGAAGAACATGGGAAAGAATTCGACTTTCGGCTTTCGGATTTTTTTCGGGGGCGTGATGCCATCGAACCGCCTCAATCGCACGGGGGCTTAATTCCCAACGATCACAAAGATTGGCGGAGACATCGGAGTGGACAAAACCGAGGATCGACTTTTCAGCATTTTCGGCACTGCACTGATCCTCGGACATGAGATGAATAACCTCTTGAAAAAGTTCGGGGAAGATTCGTTGTAAAAATAGTTTTCCGCTATCATGAAGTAGACCAGAGATATATTCATCGCCGGTTTCATCATCAAAATAGGGATAAAGGAGCTCTGTAAATCGTGCTGTGAGAATACTATGTTTCCAAAACTCTGCCCAGTTTGCTTTCACTTTGAATCCGTAAAAGCTACTGATCGTTCCGTGAAGACAAAGGATTTTTCGGAGTTGTTTGATTCCGAGTCGTTGTAGGCAATCGTGTAGTTGATGTAGATTTCCTCCTCCGTAGGTACTGACATTGGCAGAGCGCACTAATTGAGCCGTCAGACTAGGATCAAGACGAGCGGTTTTCTCGATTTCTTCGAGAGTGAAGTTATCGGATTTAATGATTTTTTCTATTTTTCGGACAATTGCTGGGAAGGTGGGAATATTAGGGCTATGGGCAAGAAAGGAGAGTAGTTGTTTATGAAGATCCTCTTTCAAGGTATAGGCATCTCCGTCGCTTTTGATGAATCGTTGTAAAAATCCAGTCGTGAACTTGGAGTCTGCCATAACTGGAGAGTAAAGACTGTTTTTGATAAAAAAAAGAAGATTTTTTATGAGAAAATAAGGAGGAGGCAGGGGCTATCGAGTTATTGAGCTGAGAAAGAGGGATGAGTGAATATTTGAATACGTTTCAAATTCACTTTTCTTAAGGGCTCGGAAGATTTAGTGAAAGATCGTTTGAGAGTCCATTTTTCGTTCGTAGTTTAAAGTATGCACCAGATTCGAAGACCTCATTGGACGGAACGATTTCAAAAATCCCCCTATTTTTTAGGAGCCTTTCTGTTTCATCTCATTATCGGTTGTTTTTTTGCTCTTTATATCGTTTTTCCTGCGCCAAAAGTTCGTGAGTTGGATCCGATAACGATTATTTTACCTCCTGTGGATTCAATTTCGACCCCAATGTCCTCTGAGAGCCTTACGGATGCAGATCGTCGAGAGACAGGAGTGGAGGTCGCCTTGAGTGCTCCGATTTCGATTCCGAATCCCTCTGTAGGGATTGAAAAATCGATGATTACGGTGGAGTCCTTGAAACCGAATGAATGGGTCGTGGTCAAAGGCGAAGTTCCAGTCCGGAGTATTCAAGCGATCGCAAAAGAGACTCAAAAATCGGGATTAGAAATGATAAAATTAGGAAAGGAGAAAAATCATCAAGATCGGATGAAATTTATTGAAAAATGGTATTCCGATTCGACACAAAACAGCTCTCAACGAGTTGCCTCATTTACGGTTTATGTCGGTCAAGTGGCGGGATTAAATTCTCGTGGGTTATTACGGGATGAGAATGGGATTGAGGGGGGACCCTTGGCGAATTTAGTGACGACGGCGCAATATTGGGGGCGTCAAACGATGAAGCCTAAGCTGAGTTCAGAATTCATGAATTTAGCGGATGAGAGTTTAATGGATAAAGCCCCTCCCTTTCTCTTTTTAAGTGGGAGTCAGGACTTTACCTTAACCGAAAAAGAGGTGCTTAATTTACAAGAATATCTTCGAGTGGGAGGAGCTATTTGGGCGGATAATGGATTGGCGGGAAAAGGGTCTCGATTTGATATTGCATTTCGACGGGAGATGAAGCGAGTGGTGGGGGTTGCTGAATTTGAAATTCTTCCGATTGAGCATTCGCTTTTTCAGGGGCCGAAGGCACTTTTACAGATTGTCACGATTCCGGAGGGAATGAATTACCGAAACGATCCGATAGAGGTCGTGAAGGTTGATGGAGAAATTGGGATTATTTATACGCCGAACAATTATACGGACATGATGCGGATGGTCTTTCAATCTCCGATCAAGTTTAAAGACAATGAGCCTGTTATTATGAATTCACAGGAGGCGATGCTTCGTCAAAAGCCCTCGACTCCGATGGGGATGTGGCTGGGGAGAGAGAGTTATTTTAGAAATTTTGAGCCGGAGAGTTGTGAACAGGTTTTTCGAGTGGGGGTGAATTTAATGTTCCATCTTTTGTGCCGATGGCAGGATCGATTGGGTTGAAGGAGGGGGGTATTTTGGGTCTTGCCTGTGGAATGGATTGATCTAGTTTTTGCCTACTTAACGTGAATACTACCGAAACTACCGCACTTAAATCGATTGGTCGTCAGATGCAGGAGGCCCGTCTCAGCAAGGGATGGACTCCGGAGGCTGCGGCTAAAATCACTAAAATTAAAGTGGATCGTCTGCATGAGATCGAGAGAGATGACTATTCTAAGCTTCCTGGTGTCGCTTATACACGAGGACTTGTCCGCGTTTATGCGCGTGAGTTGGGATTAGATGAGCGGCGAATATTAGAACGTCTCGATCAAATGGTGAGTATGGATCTTGGAGAGGGTTATATTGTCGCTCCTCCGGTTGAGTATTTACCTCAGGAGGTTCATTATTCCCAACAGGTATCAACTCGTCGGATGGGGTCGTATGTGATTTATGGGGTTTTAGTTGTTTTTGTGATAGCGACAATTTCTTGGATGGTGAAATTAGGGAATGGATGGGTTGAGAAATCAAAAAAGAATCCAGTTGTGACAACGCAAGTCATTTCCGATCGTACCATCGCGAAGGCCGCCCCTGCAACCGCCGGAGTGCCCGTTAAGGCGGCAAAACCGGTGACGCCCGTTGCTCCCGTGGCAAAGGCGGTGAAGGAATCAGAAATCCCTGAGACCAAAGAGGAAAAGCCGGCAGAGGTCAAAAAAGAGGTCAAGCTACAAAAATTAGCGCTTCATGCTCGTGAGGAGTGTTGGGTTTCGCTGCGTGTGACTCGTGAGGGGGAGACGAAAGTCGTTTTTAAAGATATTATTCCAGCGGGGGAGACGCGTGAGTTTGAGGGGGAGCGTTTTGGAATTCGTCTGAGTGTTCCTGCGGGAATGGATATTATTTATAATGATAAAAATGAGGGGCCTTATAGTGATTCGCGGATTCCGTCCGATGAATTTTATATTCCAGCTCAATAATGAACGAGAAAATGGATGATTAAAGTAGGATTAGTTTCATTGGGTTGTGCAAAAAATCTTGTCGATTCTGAGATTATGGCAGGGCATTTGTTGAAATCTGGAATGACATTAACAGCGGATGCTCAAGAGGCCGATGTTTTGATCGTGAATACCTGCTCCTTTATCGATGCGGCAAAAGAGGAGAGCATTGAGGCTATTTTTGAAGTGAATCAGAGTCGTGGAATGCGAAAGCGAAAATCGAATCAAAAATTAATTGTCGCTGGATGTATGGCCCAGCGCTTTGCGGGGGAACTTCAGAAATCGATGCCGGAAGTGGATGCTTTTATTGGACTCGATCAAGTGACGCAAGTGGCGCCGATTATTGAATCTCTTTACGAGAAGGATCGTGAGGCGGGATCGATCAATTTAGTGAGTGGGCGATCGGTTTATATTCCGGATTACGATACACCTCGTTTTCGTTTGACTCCGAAGCATTACGCCTATGTGAAGATTGCGGAGGGGTGTAATCATCCCTGTAGTTTTTGTGTGATTCCTCAGATGAGAGGGCGTCATCGTAGTCGGACGATTGATTCTGTTGTTCGCGAGGTGACTCAATTAGTTTCCGAGGGAGTTAAGGAGATTAATTTGATCTCTCAAGATACGACCTATTTCGGGATGGATCGTTGGGAGCAAAAGGCGGGACCGCGACAACAGGTCGATTCGACTCGTGGAGAGACCTTGTGTGATTTAATTCAAGCCATGGATCAGATTAAAGGGGAGTTTTGGATCCGGATTCTTTATACTCATCCGGCGCATTGGAGTGATGAATTGATTCAGGCGATTGCGAAAAGTAAGCATGTCATTCCGTATATTGATATGCCGTTACAGCATATTTCAGAGAATATGTTGGGATTGATGAGACGTGAGACCTCACGTGAGCATATTGAGAAATTGATCGAACGGATGCGTGCGGGGATACCAGGTCTTGTGTTAAGAACGACTTTTATTGTTGGTTTTCCCGGAGAGACGGAGGAGGATTTTGAGACGCTGTTGGATTTTATTAAGCGAGTCAAGTTTGAGCGTTTGGGTGTTTTTGAGTATTCCCAAGAGGAGGGAAGTCGTGCGGCAAAGATGGAGGATCAACTGACGGCCAAAGTAAAAAAGCAACGTTGGAAAAAGGCGATGGCGCTCCAACAAAAGCTTTCTTTCCAAATGGCGGAATCAAAAATTGATTCAGAGATCTTAGTGGTTGTTGAAAAAGAGGGGTTGGCTCGCTCGATTGCGGATGCTCCTGAGGTTGATGCTCATATTTATGTCGATCCCACACTCCCCGTTGGAACCTTTCAAAAAGTCAAAATTATTGCCTCCCATGAATATGATCTTATGGCGGAGGGATCTGGAGTGACTCCTGTGGAGTCGAGAGAACTTCGGAATCCGCAATAGCTTGAGAAATTTATGAAGATTCCAAATTCTGAAACAAGAAAAGGTGGAAAGATCTGGAATCTTCCCAATCAAATTACTTTGGCGAGAATTGCTTTAGCTTTTCTTTATATATTATTGCAGAGTTACGGACTTCAAGAGCGATCGGTTTGGGTTCACACAATTACCCTTATGATTTTCGTGGTTGCAGGAATTTCCGATTGGTTAGATGGATATCTCGCGAGAAAGATGAATTTATTGAGTGACTTTGGAAGACTCTTTGATCCTTTAGCCGACAAAATTTTAATTTGTGCCGCCTTAATTGGATTGATGGGACACCAATTGATTCCGTATTGGATCGTTGTTCTTGTGATTTCGAGAGAGTTTTTGATAACGGGACTTCGATTGGTTGCTTTACAGCAGGGAAACGTCTTGGCGGCGGAAAGAGCTGGGAAACATAAAACGGTCTCTCAGATTGTAACGATTATTGTGGGGCTCCTATTTCTCACGCTTCAGGAATGGAATCGTGGATATGGGGAGAGTTTTGGAATGAGAATTCTTGAGGGGATCCAGCCATGGTTGAATTATTGGACACTTTTAGTCAGCATTGGCTCTGGGATTTACTATCTTTGGAAAAATAGAAAGCTTTTAGAATGAGTGGATTTCCTGCATTTAAAGAATGGAAGGCAATTGTCGAAGCGATGGGACAGGGGGCGCAATCGATTATTTTAAGAAAGGGAGGGATCTCCGAAGAGGGGGGAGTTTTTCAAGCGAAATACCCTCGTTTTTGGTTGCTTCCGACAGAGTTTCATCAACAACTCGAACGATCAAAGCCAGAGGCGAAGCGGTATTTTGAATCGACCCCTTCTTTGATTCAGCAGGTGGAACTTAAGTATTGGGCGGAGTCGATTCAGGTCGCTTACTTGGAATCGTGGGAAACGGTTCATCAGTTGGATTCATTTCATCTTTTGAAAGAGGAGATTTTAAGAGAGCGATTTGATTATGGAGAGAGTCGGGGACTCCATTTGTTAGTGGTTCGGGTTTATCGATTGAATCAGCCGATAGGGATTCCGTGGCTCTCGAGTTACGATGGATGTAAGTCGTGGGTTGATTTAGAATCCGTTCCTGATTTTGATAATTCTACTGCGGTGATTTCTGATATCGCCTTTGATCATTTGAAAATGCGAATTAAAATAACGGATTAAAAATTAGTTTTATTTTATGCTTTCTTTGGAATCTTTGGCCTCGTTGGTAAGTCGTTTTTCGAGTGATTTAAATCACTCTGTAAATGCCTTTGAGATCGGGGGAGTCTCCTTTGATTCTGCAAAAGGTTCCTCGATCATGGGAGTGATCAATCTTTCTCGAGACTCATGGTATCGTGAAAGCGTGGCGTTGAGTGCGGAAGCAGCGATACAACGGGGAAAGGTGCTTCTCGCCCAAGGGGCGGTTGTTTTAGATATTGGAGCGGAATCGAGTCTTGCACAGGCGGAGCGAGTGGAGGCGGGGCGGCAGATCGGTTTATTGGTACCTGTGGTGAGGGAGTTATCGAGATCAGGAGCGATTGTTTCCGTGGAGACCTATCATCCGGAGGTGACGAAAGTCGTATTAGAAGCGGGAGCGAGAGTGATTAATTTAACGGGAACGGTGGATACAGCGTCGATCTTTCAACTTGCGGCGAAATATCAAGCGGGAGTGATTCTCTGCTACGTGCAGGGGGAGAATGTCCGAGAGGTGGGTGATTACTCTTTCGATTCCGATCCGATTCCGATGATGGAAAATTATTTTTCAAAGAAAATAGAGGAGGCGAAACAGGCGGGGGTAAAAGGAATTTGGATTGATCCTGGACTCGGGTTTTATTATCGAAATCTACAAGATAGTCAGGTACGAATTCGTCATCAGATGACCGTATTTTTAAATAGTTTTCGTTTGCGGCGTTTAGGGTGGCCGATTTGTCATGCACTTCCTCATGCCTTTGAAACCTTTGAGGAGGAGGTGAGAAGTGCAGAGCCGTTTTTCGCTGTTTTAGCGGCCCTTGGAAAAACCGATCTTTATCGGACTCACGAAGTGCCGAAAGTAAAGGCGGTATTGGAAACATTAAAACTTTGGAAAAATTGACAATTTTTAAAATTGAAAGTATTTTAAGTTATGGCAGCGGCATTTCAAACGATTTCGAAAGAGGCTTTACGTCTTCCGCCGCGTCAGCGTTATGCCCTTGTGAATTTACTTTTAGAATTAAATGAAGCCTCTTCTGATTCTGAAAATATGATGAATGACGCTTGGGAAATAGAGATTAAAAAAAGAGTCGATCAAGTTCGTAGTGGAAAAGTAAAAGGAAAGTCTCTAGCAGAAGTCGTTAAAAGATTGAGTTAGTTTTTTGTGAAACTTAAGTTTTTAGACCAAGCAGAGGAGGAGTTTGTCGATTCATTTCGATATTATCAGGAAATTGCTTTAGGATTGGGCGAGAAATACAAAAGTGAGGTTTTAGTCGGTCTTGCATGGATTCAAAAAAATCCTGAAGTATTACCACTTCGTAAAGGATTTTACAGAAGATTGAATTTAAAGATTTTTCCTTACGGAATTTGTTATTATGTGTCTGAAAACGTAATCTGGATTATTGCGATTCAACATTTTGCTCGAAAACCTTATAATTGGTTATCGAGGAGAGGGAAACTTAAGTGAAAGTTGTCATAACCGGATTGATGGCGCAATATCCCTTCGGGGGGGTGATTTGGGATTATATTCAGTACGTTCTTGGGTTTCATGCATTAGGGCATGAGGTTTGGTATTTAGAGGATTCGGGGGTTTGGCCTTATGATCCGGTCAATTTTACTTACACCGAAGATTGTTCGGCAAATGTTCGCTATTTAAATAAGATCATGACGGAGTTTGGATTTGCAGATCGTTGGATTTATCGCAATGGAGCCAACGGGGAGTTTCATGGGGCGGGGGAGATCAAGGCGAGAGATCTGCTCAAGCATGGTGATTTATTAGTCGATGTTTCAGGAGCCGGTTGTTTTCGGGACTACGAGTTAAATATCGGTCATAAAATGTTTTTGGATGGAGATCCGATGTTCACGCAGGTGGGCCTCTATGACGAGGATAAGAAAGAACATGCCAATCGGGTGAAATCCTATGAGAGTCACTTTAGTTTTGGACTCAATATCGGGGCTCCGGATTGTTTAGTTCCGACGGCGGGGATTGTTTGGAAGCCGACCTTGCAGCCGATTTCATTGCAACACTGGCCTTTTCAGAGTGAGGCACCGTTGAATCGAATGACCACGGTGATGAATTGGGCTAGTTATGCCCCGAAGGAGTGGGAGGGGAAACCGTATGGGCAGAAGGATCTCGAATTTCAGAAATTTATCGAACTCCCTCGTCATACCTCTCAAAAATTGGTGATGGCGATGGGAAAAGGACCGGGAAATAAGAGGCCGACGGAACAGCTTCAGGAGATTGGCTGGACTATTTTAGAACCGGATCAAGTGGTTCCAGATCATCATACGTATCGAGATTTTCTCCGAACCTCGAAAGGGGAGTGGAGTATTGCAAAACATGGGTATGTCGCCTCTCGAAGTGGGTGGTTTAGTTGTCGAACCGCCTGTTACTTGGCGCTGGGTCGTCCCGCAGTTGTTCAGGATACGGGGTGGAGTGCTCACCTTCCCCATGAGGCGGGGGTGTTGCCATTTTCGACAATAGAGGAATGTGGGGATCAGATTGATCGAATCAATGCGGATTATAATCTCCACCAGAAAGCCGCCCACGCCTTCGCCGAAGAATTTCTCGATGCCAAAAAGGTTTGTGCGAAGCTTTTGAAAGATTCGGGGGTTTTAATTTCTCTCTTTTGTCTTTGTCTTTCTTTCTACATTCTCAAGGGATGTTGATTGATACCCATGCGCATTTAGATTATTCCGATTTTGATCTGGATCGGGATTCCATTTTACAGCGAGCACAGGAGGCGGGGGTGACCCGGATCATTTCGATCGGGACCACGGCGAAGAGCTCCGCCAATGCCGTCAAGCTTGCTACTGAGCACGCTTTTGTTTCGGCGACCGTGGGAATTCATCCGACGGAAGTGGATGAGGCTTTAGAGTCTGATTTTGAGATTCTTCAACGGCTTGTCCGAGATCGAAAAGTGGTTGCTGTCGGGGAGATCGGTTTTGATTTTCATCATCTTCCGGGAAGGGATCTTTCGGTTGAAGCGGCGGCTCCGTTGATTGCACAAAATAAAATTCGCCAGGAGTATTGGTTTCGTAAACAATTAGATTTAGCGGTTGAACATCAATTGAATGTTGTCATCCATCAACGGGATGCGTGGGAGGATACGCTTCGAGTACTCCGTGAGTATCAAGGGAGAGTTCGTGCGGTTTATCATTGTTTTGGCGGGAGTATTGAACAGGCAAGAGAGGTAATTGAGATGGGGAATTTACTTTCGTTTACGGGGATTATTACTTTTAAGAATGCAAAACTTGTGCAAGAGACCGTTCAAAAAATCTCGGCGGAAGATTTTATGGTTGAGACCGACTGTCCTTATTTAGCCCCCGTGCCTCATCGAGGGAAACGATGTGAACCGTGGCATACACGGTTAGTGGCAGAGAAGGCGGCCGAGCTTCGGGACCTCTCCGTGGAGGAGATTGCGCGTTCGACAACAAAAGTGGCGGAGTCATTTTTTAGATTTACTTTGTAATACCGTAGTCGCCATAATTTCTCTTCCATTAATATTTTGTGAAATTTTTTATGAATACAATTACTCCTCAACAACTACACGATCGCCTCGAACAGAACGAAAAAACTTTCATACTTGATGTTCGAACTCCCGCCGAATATTCCGAGGTTCATGTTCTTGGTTCTACCCCTTTTCCTCTTAATCGAATCACCCATGAGTCTCTCTCGCTGGAAACTGCTTTTACGAAAGATCAACCGCTTTATATTTTCTGTCATTCAGGAACACGGGCAAAAATCGCGGCCGAAAAACTCCAAAAGGCGGGGTATCACTCATGTATTGTTGTGGAGGGAGGAATAGCCGCTTGGATTCAAGGAGGATTTTCAGTCATTCGAGGAACCCAAAAAACAATTTCGATCGAGCGGCAAGTCCGTATCGCCGCTGGAAGCCTTGTTTTAATTGGCGTATTATCCGCTCTTTTTATCAATCCCTCGTTTATTTTTCTTTCAGGCTTTATTGGCGCTGGACTTATTTTCGCAGGTCTTACGGATTGGTGTGGAATGGGGCTTCTCATCGCACGAATGCCTTGGAATGGGGAGAAGTGAGGGTTAAGGCACAATCGACTCGATGTGAGAGTAAACGTTAAGGCGTGGAGGACGGAGAAATCCGATGAGGGTTTGACCGCTTTGGCGTGCGAAGGAGATTGCGAGGGAGGAGGGGGCGGAGACTCCAAGAACGATCGGAATCCGAGCGGCAAGGGCTTTTTGAACGATCTCAAAAGAGATTCGTCCGCTGACCATGAGAATTGATTTATCTGGGGGCCAGAGATTATTTTGGGCACTCCATCCGATCACTTTATCGACGGCGTTATGGCGTCCGACATCTTCTCGTAAGACATGGAGGGTTCCTTTTTGGTTAAAGAGTGCGGCGGCATGAACTCCCCCTGTTTCTTGGAAGGAGGATTGATTTTTTGAAAAAAGTTCCGGTAATTGGAGAATTGTTTTTAGCGAGATTTGGGAGCGATGTTGAATGGGATCAAAGGTTCGTAAGACCTCGTCAATCGATTGTTTTCCGCAGATTCCGCAGCTGGAGGAGATCGTGCCGTAGCGACTGAGTTCTGGGGTCGTTTTCTTGATTTTTTTGGAGAGAGTGATTTTAAGTCGATTCGGGTGAGGAAAGAGAGGGCACGGTTCGAGGGAGGTAATTTGATTGGGAGAATCAACAATCGACTCGGTGAGGAGGAATCCGGTTGATAGTTCATGGTCGTGTCCAGGAGTTCTCATCGTGATGACAAGAGTTTTTGATCCGAGTTGAATTTCGAGCGGTTCCTCGATTGCGATTGGATCGAGAACGGTTTTCCACGTGCCATTCGTTTGGAGTTGGATCACGTGATCCTTCTTGGATAAAGCGGCGGGGAGTGATTTAAGCGGCTTTTTCGATTTTAACATAGGCGTTGTAGTCAGGAACTCCTCCGCCCTTATCGACGAGACCGCGGGGAATAATGACATTGCCTTCGGGCCAGTGAATTTGAAGATTTCCGGGAGCGATGGGAGCCACAAAAGTGGTTCCACGGTAGTGGCCGAGATGATTTTTAAGCAGAATCGGTTCCCCCTGTTGAAGATTGAGTTTTGAAGCATCTTCTGCACTCATGAGGACGGCATCGCGTGGAGTTCCGTTGAGGGGATCGATTTCGGCGTAGATCAGGGAGTTAAATTGTTTTCCGCGACGTGTGCTGACCATGAATTCCCCCGTTTTTATCTCTGAGTGAGGGAGGGGAACGGGGATGAATCGGGCTTTGCCATCGGGGGTTGGAAATTGTCCCTCGGCACAAAGATGTTTCCCACCATATTGAAAGGCATCGCCCGTTTTATGCAGGTGTTGAACTCCCTCATAGAAGGGAACGACTTTGGCAATTTCCTCTCGCATGGCAGATCCTGTTTCGCAACCTAAGAGATGAGCTCTTTCAGGATAGGTTGCTGCGGCAATTTCACGAAGAATCTTCCACTCCGCTTTTGCCTCACCGACTTGTCGAGGAATTTCAGGGGAGAACATCACACGACGTTCGGTTGAGGTTTCTGTCCCTCCATCATCTTGTTCATACCGAGTTTTTGCGGGAAGAAGGATAACGACCTCTTGTGCGGGGATGAACATTTGATCGTTGAGAATAATATCTTGATGAACCCGCATTGGGACTTGAGCAAGAACCGAGCGAACGTGCTCGGGTTCGGGGAGATTGCGAAGCATATTGCCACCGACATTATAGAAGAGATCGAGTCGTCCATCGGCACAGGCCTCGACCATTTCGGTGGCGGGAAGTCCGGGACGATCGGGGATTGGAAAATGATAGTGGGCTTCGAGGGCTTTTGCATTTTCAGGGGTAATCGGCTTTCCTCCGGGAAAAGCGGTCGCATAGGCTCCCATCTCTGCACCCCCTTGAACGGAGGAGTGACCTCGAATCGGCATAAGTCCATTGAGATCCTTTCCGACATAACCTTGGAGAAGACCGAGGTTTAAGATCATCTGGACGGCATCGGCACCGTAGGTATGTTGAGTGATCCCCATACTCCAGACAAGGACGGCATTTTTTGCATCACGAATGAGAATGGCTAATTCCATCATCGAGGCTTTGGGAAGTCCGGCCGATTTTTCAAGTACTTCAAAGGAGAGGGATTGAGCGGCGGCTTTGAGTTGATCGAGATCGTTTACCCGAGACTCCGCAAAAGCGGCATTATGCCAATTATTTTCGAGAATAATTTTGATGACTCCGTAGAGCAAGGCAATGTCGCCGCCTTGAGTGACTGGAAACCAGTAGTCGGCGATACTGGTTCCAAAGAGAGCGCTTGTTGCTGTGGAGGGAACCCAGTACTGCTTCATTCCTGGTTCGAGGTAGGGATTGACCATGGCGACCTTAGTTCCGAGGGCCTTTGCTTCATGAAGATATTTCGTGGAGACCGGTTGATCGTTGGCGGGATTTGAACCGAAGAAAACAATGAGATCCGTTCCGTACCAATCTTTGTAACTACAAGTGGTCGCAGAGACCCCGACTGCGGCCTTCATGGCAGCGGTTGAGGGAGAGTGACAGATTCGAGCGGCATTATCGACATTGTTAGTTCCGAGAAAACGAGCCACTTTTTGAGCCATGTAGTAGATCTCATTCGTAACCCCGCGAGAGGTGACGAACCAAGCGGTTCGATCAGGGGTCGTGGAACGGATTTTCTGAGAGATTTGACGGTAGGCCTCCTCCCAAGAGATTCGACGAAATTGGTTTTCATTTTTTTCACGAATCATCGGATAGGGGAGTCGTCCGAGTTCACGGAGTTCGCGATTATCCATTTTTTCAAGTTTTGAAATATCGTTAAAATGAGAGTCCTCGATCGTTCCGACGGTATTTAAACGAAGAAGATTAAGGCGGGTCATGCAGAGGTGAGGGCCTTTGATCGTCCAATCAAAGAGACCGGCCACTCCGAGAGCACAGCCATCACAAACTCCTTGGGTGATGACTTTCCATGCATAAGGGAGATTGTCTCGATTGCGCCAGAGTATCCCAAACATATCGCGAAAATGTTTCGGTTTTTGGTGGCCAATTCCAAACGGAAGTAAGCGAGCGAGACGCTCTTTCCAAGAAAGGAGAACCTGATGACTGGAGGCGAGAGAATTTATTTTCAACGCGTCACTTTATCTTGATGTTGAGCGAAAAACAAGAGTGTTTCTTCAAGATGGGTCTCCCAATATTTCCATTCATGAGTTCCTGGGAACTCATGAAAATCGTGAGGAATATCGCTTTTCAGAAGTTCCTGATGGAGTTTTCGATTGTATTTAATGAGCGGATCATCGAGACCGCAATCAAATCTAAAAGGGCCTATTTTCTTTTTATTTTTTAAAATCGTTTTTAAAACCGATTTATTACTTTCTGCGCAATGGTAGCGAGCGAGGGGCTCTTCGACGAAGAGTTTCATTTGGGCGAAATCGGTGATCGAGGAGTGTCCTGAAAAGGCGGCAAACTTCTCCGGATAAAGGGCTCCGAGTCTTAAAGCCCCAAATCCCCCCATGGAAAGACCGGCAATAAAGTGTTTATTTCCGATTTCTGAGATTCCTAATTGTTCTCGAACAAGGAGTGGAACTTCATCCGTGATCCACTTTTCAAAATTTTGGTTTTTGTGAGGGAGATAACCACTGCCATCTCCCCAAAGTCCGTCTGAAGGCATCGCAAGGGCCATTGGAGGGATTTGTTTTTGATCGATCATTCGTTGGAGTGTTGAGTGAGCTTTGCCATTGAGAGACCAAGCCCAATGACTTCCATAAACACCGTGAAGCAATATCACGAGGGGAAGTTTTTGGGGAGGGACTTGAGTTTTCGGAAGATAAACCGTGAGATCTGCCCGTTGTTTTAAAGCTTTGGATTTAATGGTGATGAAATAGAGCCCTGGGATTTCAGTCATCGGCGGGGAAAGCTCAACAGTACGAAATGATTTTTTCGGTTTCATCGCTTTTAAAAATATTCGATAGAGGAGGTAGACTCTTTAAAAAACGATGACGCCTTTTGTATTCTTTCCTTTGAGCATATCCTCGAACGCTTCCGAAAGTTTTTCAAGCGGATAGGTTTGAGTCACCTGTTCATCAAGCATCAGTTTTCCGGATTGATAGAGATCGAAGATTCGAGGGAAATCAATCCCTGGAGTACATTTTCCGTAGAGCGGATTAATATAGGTTTTATCCCATTCAAAAAGACTCATATCGAAAGAGATTTTCTTTTCAATTCCACTCATTTGAATCGCCATTCCGCCATTTCGGATAAAGGCGAGAGGGGCGGCTCCGAGTTCAGGAACAGCGGTTCCTTCGAAACAGTAGTCAGCCCCACGTCCTTCTGTCATCGCTTTCACTTGTTCTGCGGCTTGAAGTAGCTCGGGATCATCCGGGGAGACTTGGATCGTGTGAGTGGCTCCAAATTTTTTAGCGGTTTCTAATCGATGTGCCTTACGAGCCACCGCGATAATTTTAACCGCTCCCGCAATACGTGCCCCTTGAATCGCATTAATTCCGACTCCGCCGACGCCGAGAACAACAACGGTTGATCCCGCTTGGATTTTGGCTGAATTTACCACCGAGCCGTAGCCCGTCATGACCCCGCATCCGATAATAGCAGCGGAAGCGAAGGGGATTGTCGATGGCATGGGGATGACCGCTTGATGTTTGACCAACGTGAGCGAGGAGAGAGTTCCAATATTAAAAGAGCGATCGATGGGAACGCCCTTCCATTGAGAGCCTTCTCGGTGTGCATGTCCTGCAGTGGGTTTCATCACCGAGGCCGGTTTGCTGACTTCGCACAGGGAATGAGATCCTTGATTGCATTGAAAACAGCCTCCGCAAGGAATGGCCCAATTCAAGGCAACGGGATCACCGACTTTGATTCCTTTCACTTCGGATCCGATTTCACGAACGATTCCAGCCCCTTCGTGTCCTAAGATCAGGGGGCGTTTCCAAAGCAGAGAGTCGTGGTCGGTATGACAGAGTCCTGCGGCTTTAATTTCGACTAAAACTTCATCCTTTTGAGGGGAGCCGACCTGAATTTCTTCGATCGTGAATTCCCCTTTTCCATTTCCAATGGCGGCTTTTGCGTGGTACATCTATTTCCTTTATGCGGAGTAGCTGAGATCTTTTAAGTCGGCTCGCTTCCCCTCATAGGAGATGGCGTAAGCAAGAGTTTCCGGATCGGGAGTTTTACCGACTTTTTTACAATATTCGGTATAAAGTTCTGGCCACCAATTGCGGTGTTGAGTAAGACCTTTTGTTCGGAGTCCTTCCCAATTTTGCATGACTTGTGCCCAGCATTTATCTCCGTTTTCAATCGCTTCGTGGGAGCTTGCCATCGAGGAGACATACCAATCACGGCCGACACGGGCGTGAAGAACCTCATCGGCCCAATCGTAGTCTTGAAAAGTCGTCGCTAATGGATTTTTTCCCATGATGGAGACCTCCCATTCAAATCTTTTGCCCGTTTTTGGCATCAGTCCTTGTTCGATGAAATAAAGGACGGCATGACGTTCGGCGGGATTGAGTTGAGTGTTGAGGTTATAGGACCAATTTAAGTTTGGAGCGGTGTATTTGGCCCAATCGATCCCTAGGCTGACAAATCCAGTCTCTCCCATCATTGCATGACGGGCTTCATCCCAAAGTTGACGAGTTAAGTCTCGATAATATTCCCACGGTTTTCCGGGGGTCTCCATGATAATACTGCCCATCATCTCTGGGACATCGATTTCACGAATTCGTTTAAAGAACATCATGAGAATTTTCGCATCGACCGGTTTCGCTTCATCATAGAGAAAGGTTTCGGGGCTGACCCCTTGATTGAAAGGATCCTGAAATCGTTCATCTCTTCGAGGAACCTTGTCATATTGATACGGTTTATTGGAGTAATAACGGGCGGGAGCCTCTTCTCGGGGAGATTGAGTACCATCGATAGAACCCATACAGGCCAGACTAATTGAAAGCAGCGAGAGATACGGCTTTGCGGCCTCTCTTATTTGAGGGGTCACCAAACATTCGATACTTTTTTTACCCCATTCGAGCATCTCCTCGGCTTCGGTTTTAATTTGGCGACAGAGACGTCTTGTCGGTTGATCGGCGAGGAGGTGAGTTTGATCGATATGTTTTTGGAGTCCTGAAATTAAACTCGGAAGTGCGACTTCATAAACTCCGAGAATGACCTCTTCGATTTTCTCAGCTCCGAGGATTTCATCAAAAAAGACCTCCATTGCAGGATGCGGGACCTTATCGAGACCTAAGGGGGGCTCACGCATCTCTCCGACACGGGCTCTTAATAAAGTCACGGCTTCAGCGGATAAAAAAGCATGATAACTAAAACCCATTTTCAATTCATAAATCGGTTCAGCCGTTAACTTCGCAATCATGATCGTATGAATGCGACGTAAGGCGTAATGATGACGCTTCAGGCGAGTGACACTCTCTTCCACGGAGAGCCCAGGCTTCATCGCCTCTGAAAAACGGCCTAGCCCTGCAAGGGAGGGAAGTCCACGATAGGATTGATAGGTTTCGGGAGTGATTGGGTTAGATTGATTCATATCCCAATACTTTATTCCTCTTTTTAAATCCCGCTACACACCTCTTCCCTTAAAGTGATACTTTTTTGTCATTCCAGATAAAATCTAAGGAAGTAAACGATTCCAAATCTTGGCTAACTCCACCCTTAAAACCTGAGCATCTTCCCAACTATTGGGGAGTAAGGAGAGATTATAACCTCCAGGAACAGGGCCGAGCTCAGGACAAACAAAGATTTCGCGGTCCGTATTCCGATTGCCTTCGAGCCAGCATTTGAGGAGGGCCTCTGCGAACGGAAGCCATTCTTGAATTTCAGGAGTAAGATTCCCTTTTCCATCCGTGACTGGAATTTGGGCATGGTGGCCATTAAAAGGTCTTAAGTGAAATTGTTGAGCGCGTTGAATTAAATCAGGACGGACGATTAACTTTTCAATATAGTTCGAGGGATTTAAATGTTTCACGACCGAAAGGTGGGAGAAATCCCAAGTCATGGGCATTAACTCCCCGGTTACCTTTTGATAGGCATCGGCGAGAGCATAGGTTTTTTCTGGGGTTTCGGTACAGGTGTCACGGTGGACTTCGATTGCTGGTTTAACTCCGAGCTTTCGACCCTCTTCTATTAAACGGAGAGCTAATCCTAAAGCTTCGGGAGTTAAGGTATCCTCATCTGCCATCTGAACATTGATGTGATGAGCTCCAGAATCTTTATTCGCACGAAGTAACTTTTCAAATTCATGGGCCTTTCCAGAGGCAACATAACCGAGAAGTTGCAATCCATGTTTTTGTGAAAGTGCTGGCAGTGATGAATCCTGAGTATAAAAAGCAAAGGCATCAAAGCCAGCGGCTTTCGCTGCCGTCATTTTTTGATCTAAAGTCCAATCTTGGGATTGACTGGGATATTCGAGCATCGTCCATTGCGCTGCGACATATTGTATTCGGGGTTTTTTCACGATGGCTTATTTTTTCTTAGCGATTTTCTTTTGTCCGCGACCCGGAAAGGTTAATTCAGCGATGCCGGATTTATCGAGATCTCCAAAACCGTGTTGAACCATTTTCTTATATTGTTGGTAGGTCGCCTTGGCTAAGGGGAGATCTCGTTTTGCCGCTTTCGCTAATCCTAGTGCGATACCGCTGTCTTTTGCGGCATGAGAGCCGCTAAAGAAGCAGGAGTGGTCGCGATTGAGCATGTCCTCTCCATCCGTTTGTAAAACCCGCGAATTGGCTCCTGTTTGAGAGAAGACCTCCATTAAGACCTTTAAATCGAGTTTCAAGGCTGCTCCGAGACCCAATCCCTCTGCAAGTCCTGCGGTGTTGATATTCATCACCATGTTAACGAGCGCTTTCACTTGAGCGGCTTTTCCGGCCGTTCCGATGTAGCGGAGAAGTTTTCCCTCATCGCTCAGTTTGACTAATATTTTTTTAACACGATCGAAAGTTGATTTCTCCCCGGCACACATCAGATAAAGCGTCCCTGCTAAAGCTTGATTGATACTCGATGCCATACATCCTTCGAGCGATTCGGCTTTGGCTTTTTTAGCGAGTTTGGAGACTTGGATGTGAACCGCAGGGGAGACCGTTGCGCAGTTGATGAAAATTTTTCCCGCCGCTTTAATCAGGAGGTTATCCTTTTTTTGGGTAAAGAGACTGAGTTGAGCCTTGTCATCGGTCACGACCGTTATAATCACATCTGCAAGCGCGGTGACTTCAGCCAGAGTTTTGCAGGCAGTTGACCCTAACTCTTGAGCGATCGCCTCTGCAGAGGTTTGGTATGAATCGTAAACTGCAGTAATTTTATAACCGACTTGATGAAGACGACGTGCCATATTGGCTCCCATACGTCCTACGCCGACAATTCCAATACGTTCCATAATATGATTTCCTTATTTATTTTGTAAAAAATGGGTTATTTTTCTTTTCCTCGCCTACCGTCGTTAACGGGCCATGACCAGAACAAACAATTGTTTCTTCCGGCAAACTGAGAATATTTTCACGAGTCGTTTTTAAGGCCTCTTCAAAACTCACCATTCCGCCTCCCATCGATCCCGCAAAAAGGGCATCTCCCACGATGGCGATCGGTTTTTTAAGTCCTGTGATGAAAAAAGTAACCCCCCCCTTTGCATGTCCACTGCTCCGGCGCGTTTCTATTTTTAATCCCCCAATCGAAAAGGTTTTTCCATCAGAAAATATTTCGGCGTTTTCAATCGGTTCTCGATCGCTGACGTAGGTCTTCGCTCCAGTACTGGTCTGGAGTCTCGCCAAGTCAATAATATGATCAGGGTGGATGTGCGTAATGAAAATTTGCTCAATTTTTAATCCAGAATGAAGCATTCCACTGCAATCCGCCCCAGTATCAAAGGCCGCAGCAATCTTGGTCACGGGATCGAAGATCAGATAGCTGTTTACCGTCATATCCTCGAAGGTTGTACTATAGCAAAGCAGACCTTCGATCGGTTCTTGAGTTTGAGGATACCAGGCTTGCTTGGAGGCCGCGACTAAAGCCTCTCCCCCTAAATTGAGTTGTTTTGCAATGGAGCGTATCTCAATTTCACTGCTGGGTTCAGGAATAGGTTGTAGTTTTAATCCTCTTTGTGTTTTTCCAATAATATCTAGATAACTATCTTCGAGTGGTATTTTCATAATTAAAATTCATCAAATGAAATCGGGGTCGACGGAACCTCAAAATCATTTTTTAACATTTTTGTTGTGGATTGAATCATAAGCGGTGGGCCGCAAAGATAGTATTCAATGAGATGGGGTTCAAGATGATTTGTGAGATATTTTTCATTTTGCGTAAAAACTTCTAAAATCTCGTGGAGAGCATTGTTTTCGCTTTAAAAATTGGCGGTTGAAATTCGAGAGATTTTCGAAACCGACCTCAAAACAGATTTCCGAAATGGGTCGATCTGTTGTGGCAAGAAGATGGCAGCTGAGTGCAATTCGTTGGGTGTTGACGTAGTCAATCAGAGAGATGCCCATCTTTTGGCGAAAAAGTCGACTCAAAGAGGAGTGGGTCATAAAGAGCGCTTGAGAGAGCTCTTTGAGGGTGATTCGTTGGTTGGTTTGTTTCGATAAGGTGGTTAGTATTTTTTGGATTCGGTGCTCTGTTTTTGAAGGGGCATTTTCGGTTTCAGAAAGATTTTGAAGGATCGATATATTTTCCTTCATTGTCCACTCTTGGAGTATTTGCAAGAGGAGGATCACTCTTTCTGCCTCCTTCGATTGAAGCAATTTTTTCATTGCTTTAAAAATGGGAAGTGGATTTTTTCCTTTAAATTGAAGACCTTTTTTTGCGAGTTGTAGGGTTTTTGCAATTCCGATGAGTTCTGGGGCTTGCCAAGCCTTATCTCCGATAAAATTCTCTGAAAATTGAATAACGATCGTTTGTGCGGCCTCTTTTCCGAAAGGGTGATCCTCTGTATTATAGAAAACATGGGGAACATTGGATCCAATAAAAAATAGATCCCCTTCTTGAAAGAACCCTTGATAATCCCCGATACTGAATCGACCCTTACTTTTTTGAATCCAGACGAGTTCAAGTTCAGGATGGTAATGATAGGGACAGGAGATCTGCGAAGAAACCTGAGAAACGGCACGAATCGATTCTGAAATTCGATAAGGAATTTTTTCGTAGAGAAGACGCACAGAATAAAAATGGAGAATCGGTTGAGGAAACCAAGGTAAAAACGACGACGCTTTTGCGCTTATGCCGAGCTGATTTGGGTTTGTACTTGTTGAATCTGATCACGGAGGGCCGCGGCCAGTTCATATTTTTCAGTACGTACGGCTTCTTGGAGGTTCGTTTGCAGTTCCAAGATTCGTGTTTGATAGATCTTTGATTTTTGAAGCTTTGCTGGAATCTTTCCTTTATGGACCGTGTCTTTGTGCATGTCTTTGAGGACGAGTTGAAGACCCTCATTGAAGGTTTCGTAGCAAGTAGGACATCCCAGTCGACCGGTTTTTTTGAAGTCTTGTTGACTAAATCCGCAGTCGGGACATAGAAGGTCCTCGGGACTCCCTGCCTTCATATTTTCCGTGGCTCCAATTCCGAGGAGCATGTCGGCAAGAGAAAATCCAGTTGGATCTGCGACCCCTTTTTCTTTGGCGCACTTGTCACAGAGATCAATTTTTTGCATTTTTCCCGCAATAATTTGGGTAAGATGCACATTTGACATCGCGTCGCAAAGTTGACATTTCATCGGTTCTTTTCCCTCTTTTAAACAAAGATGGGGACTCCATTGGTTTGGGTGAGTTGACGGAACTTTTCCAAAAGCTGAAGAGTCACGGGACCTGGGGTTTGTGATCCGATTATTCGTCCATCGACTTCGCGAACAGGAACCAGTTCCGCTCCGGTTCCCGTGAGAAAGATTTCATCGGCGACAAAGAGATCGTAACGAGTGAGTTGAGTTTCAACGACTGGTTTTCCGATCTCTTCGCAGAGGGTCATAATTGCTTTACGAGTGATCCCAGC
Source organism: Akkermansia muciniphila (assembly GCA_945883905.1). Taxonomy (GTDB): domain Bacteria; phylum Verrucomicrobiota; class Verrucomicrobiia; order Methylacidiphilales; family CAMAQI01; genus CAMAQI01. The sequence continues at coordinate 29,232 of CAMCYL010000020.1, forward strand.
AAGGGCTCCTGCGTAAACGGTGGGAGTGAAAATCTGGCCTTTTTTGACAACGAAGATATTATCCCCGGTACATTCAGCAACGTACCCCTCGGCATTAAGCATGATCGTCTCTTGAGCTCCGGCGAGATTTCCTTCGATTTTGGCCATGATATTATTGAGATAATTCAGGGATTTAATAGAAGGGCTGAGTGCCGCCGGAGAAATTCGTTGAGTGGCCCCAGTGTTGACCTTCAATCCCTCTCGATAATATTTTTCAGGATAGAGTTGGATCGTGGCCGCAATACAAAAAATTGTTGCTTTAGGGCATTTATCAGGGTTCATTCCGAGATCGCCGATCCCCCGTGTGACGACGAGTCGGATATAGCCATTTTCGATTTTACTTCGACGACAGGTTTCGAGAACGATCTCTTTCATCTCTTCAATGTTGAGAGGGATCTGGAGCATAATCGCTTTTGCGGAGTCATAAAGACGATCGAGGTGTTCCATGAGAAAAAAGACTTTACCGTTGTAAGCACGAATGCCTTCAAAGATTCCGTCGCCATAGAGAAGTCCGTGGTCGAAAACCGAGATTTTCGCCTCCTCTTTTTTGTAAAATGTGCCGTCGATGTAGATTTCCATAAGAAAGAGAGGATTAGACTGGTCGAGTGTACGAAAAAATCCAGTGTTTTTTTTGGGGGAGAAATCGGAGAGTGGAAAGTGTGATTACAACTCTCTTTCGGGATCTAAAGAACGTGATTCCATGCAGATTCCTCGTTTGGTGGATCGAATGAAATTTAAGAGAAGATCAATCTCCTCCCCTTGAAGATTTTTTTCAATGAGCTCGAGAGCTTGGGAGACATTACAACCACTGCGGTAAAGAAGTTTGTAAGCGCATTGAATATTTCGGCGTTTATCAGGACTATACCCTGCTCGTTTTAATCCGACTCGATTAATCCCGGAGACTTGATTGGTATCGACCGCCATGAAAAAGGGAGGGAGATCACGACCAATTCGTGTTTGCCCACGCATGATTGATTGCGATCCGATTCGGACAAATTGATGGACGGCGGAACCGCCCCCGATAAAGGCGCCATCATGAACCTCAACATAACCGGCCAGAAGGACGTTATTGACAAGTATGACTCGATCCCCGATTTGACAGTTATGGGCGAGATGGGCTCCGGTCATTAAATAACAATGGGATCCGACTTTTGTAGCGGTATTTTCCTTGGTTCCTCGATGGATTGTAACGTATTCTCGAAGGACATTATGATCGCCGATGATGACCTGAGAGGGGACATTTTTAAAGGCGAGATCCTGGGGTTCTGCTCCGATAATCGCTCCGTAACCGATTTGATTATGCGAGCCTATTTGAGTCCCTCCTGTAATAATAGCGTGGGGTCTGATCTCTGTTCCTTCTCCAATGCGACAACCCTCTTCGACAATACAGCCCATTCCGATATGAACGTTGGGAGCGATTTCGGCTTTCGGCGAGATTAGGGCAGAGGAGTGAATTTGACTCATGTGTTGAATCGTATGCCTGAATCAGAGGAAGAGGGCAAACGCAAAGTGACAGAGAGTTTTTATTTCATTATTCAGATTATTAGATTGATAAGCGTTCAAAGAGTTTTCAGTTTATAAAAATGAATATTGATGAGCGATTGGGGTTAAACCTCAAAATTAACGAGATTTTTTATAGCATTCAGGGCGAGAGTACTTATGTAGGAGTGCCTTGTTTATTTATTCGTCTCATGGGCTGTGATCTTCGTTGTACCTATTGCGATACGGAATATGCTTTTTTTGAAGGGGCATCCAAAACCGTGGGGGATATTTTATCTATTGCAAAGCAGCATGGCGTCCCGCTGATTGAGGTCACCGGTGGAGAGCCCTTACTCCAGCGGAATGTACATCCGTTGATGACACTTTTATGCGATGAGGGTTATGAGGTTTTAATTGAAACCAGTGGGGCTCATGATATTTCAAAGATCGATTCGCGGGTGAAAGTGATTATGGATTTAAAGTGTCCATCGAGTGGTGAATCTTCGCGAAATCGAATAGAAAATATCTCTCATCTTCAGAAAAAAGATCAGCTTAAGTTTGTGATGGGCACCCGTGAGGATTACGAGTGGCTTAAGGGGATGATAGAGACCCATCAATTAGCTCAACGGGTGGGTGCAATTTTAGTTTCGCCGGTTTTTGGAAAAATCGACCTTCAAATGATGGCAAAATGGATTTTAGAGGATCATTTGCCAGTACGTTTTCAAGTGCAGCTTCATAAGATCATTTGGGAGCCGATGACGAGGGGGGTTTAGCTGAGTAATTTAGCTTTTGGGCTTTTTCGATGAGCATCACAAATTCCTGACGTTCCCCTCCTGTCGCTTGGAGGGCTCCTTGACGGGCTAGCGTTAGTGTTGAGCTCCATTGCGACGGTTCGGCTTCTGGAGTTTTTTTAAGGAGCATTCCAAATTGGGCGATGGCGGCTGCAAATTGGAGATCGGGAGTGGAGGAGCGATTGAGGATCTCAATTTCCCCTTGGTAAGCGTAAGATTTTTGGATGATCTGTTCGGCGGTTGTTTGATGTTGGATTTCGACGGTCAGCCACGGCTGAGTTGAATGATTCTGTTTGGACTCTTCTGTTGGAATAATCTCGAGGAGAACAACTCGTTGAAAGTTGAGAGAGATCGTTTGTGATGAGGGAAGAACCGCTCCGATTTTTTCGGGAGCATCGTCATATCCGAGGATGCGGTAGGAGGCGATCCGCTGTGGATTGAGTTCAAAATGCCATTGAACTTTCTCCGCGAGAATTCGTGACTCATTGGAAGCTCCTTTTTGGGCGATCAAGGCGATTCGGGCAAGGGCTCTTGCCGGATTCCATGGGCAGGTGGTGATCTGAATGTGGACTTTATAGGGGGCCTCTCCTGTGGGAGGGGCATCATTAACTTTGAAAGCATTTAAGATCGAATCAATTTGAACCTCTTCAGGGAGAGGAAGCCTACCGGTTTCAATTGATTTTTTGAGGGCTTCATAGGATCGACGATGACTCTCAAGAGCGATGGAGGCAATGGTATGGCTTTCAGTTGTAAGAAATCCATCCGGAATCACTTTTGCTTGAATAGAGCGTTCTTTTTGTTCTTTTGATAATAAAGCCATTTGCATCTCGGTGAAGAGAATCGATTTATGGGTGTTCTCATTTTTCTCGTTCGGAAGAATATCAGAGAGGGTGGCAAGCGGGGGCTGTTCCCATGGAGGGGGGATCTCTTGACTTGGAGCGGCAACAGGCGTTTGGTTTAAGGGGAGGGAGTTGATCATTGAACTTAAGGGAATTTCAATCGTGGAATCGGTGGCAAGTGCTCTCTCTTCGGCTGAATGAGAGGGGGTAAGTCGATCAAAGGTAAACCATCCGATAGAGAGGCAGGCGGCAAGGGAGATTGCAATTTCCCACGGGAGTCGTGCTTCTTTAAAGTCCCAGCGGATGATTTTTCGACGGGATTGAATATGACGTTCGATCGCCATGATTTGATCCGGTTTTAGTCCCTCGATCGGTTCATTTTGTAGTTCTTGGCGGAGATTTTTTGAGAGAGAGCGAAGAGAGTCGATCTCTGTTTGTAGTTCGGGCTGATCACGAAGGGCTTGCTCGATTTCGAGTCGTTCCGCATTTGTACATTCCCCTAAAAGATAGTGAGTGAGGCGAGGGTCATCGATTTGAATTTTCATGAGAGGGGGGCCTCCGATTGTCGTTGTTCGAGGATTCGGTTGCGAAGATTTCGGAGTCCATTGTGAATTTGGACCCCGATGAGATTTTGATTCATTCCAGTGATTTCACTAATTTCCTTATAGGAAAGGTCGGATAAAAACTTAAGGCGAACGACCTCTTGCTGTTGAATCGTGAGCTGAGAGAGGGCTTGGAGGAGTTCTATTTTTTCCTCTTGCTGTTGGAGGGGGTGAATGGGAGAGGGTTCTGGAGAAGGGAGTTCATCCATGAAATCGATTTCGGTCATTCGACTCTCCTTACGGATGTAATCGAGGGCTCGATTTCGACAAACCGTGTAGAGCCATGGTTTGAGTTTTGGAAGGACCACCTCTTTGCGTTGATCGCACAGTTTGAGAAAGGAATCTTGAACCACATCTCGGGCTCGATCCCAATCTTTGAGGAGTTGATAGGCGTATTGAGTCAGAGGTTTGGAGTATTCACTGACCGCTTGTCGGATCCAATCGTCAGCAGAGGTTTCCATACATTTCTAGCGTAAAAATTCCAGATGAATATCGGTCTGATCTCTCATTATATCCTTTGAGGATTGATTTGATTAAAAAGAGAGACGGATGAGTGGGCTCAATCTTAATGGGATTTAATTTTATTTTTTTCGTCGAGGACAATCACTTGAGGCTGATGCGCATCGGCTTCATTTTCAGGAACTTCAGCGAAACTCATAATCGTGAGGCGATCCCCAATTTTTCCTAAAAGAGCCGTGGCGCCATTGAGTTCGATCGCGCCTTTGCCGGCGGGACCGTAAATAACGTACGTTTCGAATCGGTTTCCATTCCCCATATTCCCGACGAGAATTCGTTCATAGCGTCGAAGTCCGACGGTTTGGGCGAGATCTTCGGAAATCGTGAGGCTTCCTTCGTAGTTCAGACTCGCACCGGTTACGACCGCACGGTGAACCTTGGATTTAAGTAAATGAATCGATCGCATAAGAGGAAAGTGCTACGGGATTTTGAGAATTAGAAAAGAGAAAAACAGTTCATTTGAATTTCTAATTCCTCGCATCTCAATTAGCGCAACGGGGTGATGGGCTTATTGGGGGAGATCTCCTGTTTTGTCGTCTTCTCTTGAAGATCAAATCCCTCTTTTCCGATCGTGGTGTTTTTCTTTTCGAGATCGTTGACCCCCTCTTGATCGGGGCCGTTTTCGATAACCGTTGGTTGAATTAATAGGACGAGTTCGGTTTTTCGTTTAGTCGTCGTTTTACTTTTGAATAGATATCCAAGAACCGGAATATCTTTAAGAACGGGGAAACCACTTTCAGAGGTGTCACTGCTTTCGGTCATGAGTCCCCCGAGAACAACAGTCGTTCGATCGGGAACGGTGATCGTGGTATTGACCTCCTGCTTGTTCACATTCGGGATCGTATTTCCGGAGATGACGGTACTTCCTTGGATACTATTATTGGTTTGGACGATCTGAAGGGTCACCTCTTTTTCGGGAGAGATTAAGGGGATGACTTCAAGTTTTAATAAAACATCTTTGTATTCGATACTGGAACTTACGGAGGCGTTACTATTGGTTCCTGTGGAGCCTCCATTGATGGAACTTAGAGTGGAGGTTGGAACGGGAACTTGAGTTCCAGAGGAGATGGAGGCTTTTTTATTATTTGCGGCATAGACAAAGGGACGGGAGAGAACCTTGAATCGGTTGCTTCCCTCTAAGAGCTTTACATAGGCATTGAGGGCGCTTCCAACGGCTCCATAGAGAGTAAACCCAGTCGGGAGAGGGAAGGAGCTAAGATTACTGAGGGTGGACGGTTCGGGAATAAGATCGGCGCTTCCGCTCCGATTGCGAAGTCCACTGGCGAAGCCGACCTTTCCGGAGGTCGCATATTTTTGGAGCAGATCGACGGAGGTTTCAGTGCTGTTGTCCATGGAGAGTTGGCCGATCACGCAGGAGAGATAAACTTGGAGTGAGCGTTTATCGAGTTTATTGAGGAGGGATTCGATTCGCTCAAGAATTTCCGGAGGTCCAAAGGCGAGAATGGTATTGCCGCGTTTATCGGCAACAATTTTAGTTCGGCCCACGAGGGATACTAAGGGGGTGTTATCCTCTGTCGGGGCGGCTAATTGACTGCCGGTCCCTCCGGAGCCCCCTGTACCACCGGTGGCCCCACTGGAGGAGGGAGAGGAACCAGGAGCGCTGGCCTCTCCCTCTTTTCCCTCTTTGAGCAGAGAGATTAGAGCGGGAAAAATATTAGCAACCGTTGCGTATTTGAGCGGACGTTCGAGTTCCTTTCCCCATTTTTCCGGAGGGATATCGATCATTTGCCGAAGTTTAATCAGCTGACGAACGACCGAAAGGTTTTCGGTGATCACAAGGGCATTGGTATTCGGAGCGGCAATAATATTTCCAAAGGTTGGATTGAGTTGAACATGTTGTTGAAAAATCGGGAGCGCTTCAGTCACATTCATAAAACGGAGAGGAAGATAAAAAGCGACGATTTGCTCTTGATTCGGGAGATCTTGAATGTTGGCGTAAAGAGCGAGCCCTTGGCTTCGTGGATTTTTACCGGCGGTATTGACGATTTTTAAGGACTGTTCATCGATCCTGATGAAGGCAAAGCCGTTAAGGAGGAGGACCGATTCAATCATTCGAATCGCATCGGCTTTGGCGATGGGACGGGCGACGACGACTGAGAGGGGTTGAGGAACAGCGAGATTGGCGTCGCGGATAATAATTTTATCGGTAAATCGTTCGTAGAGATCGATGAGTTCATCCGGCATGATTTTTGGATAGCGAAGCTCGACCATCTCAGGCTCTTGGGCTTGGAGGGAGGAAATAGAGGAAAGACTCCAAAGCGAGAGGAAAGAAAACAAGGTGAGAAGAGTAATTTTTTTAAACATGCTTAAGGGGAAACGGTAGTCAAAATAGTAAAGAAGGCAAGCGAGACCCCGTTTTTTTGAAAAAAGGATTTTCAAAAAACGATCGAGTTTCTCTGGAGGGGCTCGGTTTCACCTCACCTCGGAAAGAGCTCACGATCCTCTTTAGCCCAGATTCTGCAATAGGAATTCTCTCATGAAGGCACGGAAGCAGGAGTGCGCCGTCGAGGACGGCGTCCTAACAGGTGAAAGTCCTGTCGGTTGAATTAGACGATTCGCAACCGTAAGGGGTGTCAACGTTCGGGCGGTGTCAGCGGAGGTCGCATGATGAGAAAGGACGCTGGAGAAAGACGGGAGATC
>CAMCYL010000021.1 GCA_945883905.1 Akkermansia muciniphila
GGTGTATTTTGGCAAGAAAATAATACGTGCGAAACAATCTTTTTTTAAGAAAAAGAGACAAAATGTCTCTTTCGGGGCTTTTGAGAGGTCGATGTCCGATCAAACCATCGCAAAATCGTGCGAAGGTTTAGGTTTTAGGAATTGCTGGGAGATTTAAGCCATAATTTCCCGTTTTGAAGAGAAATCAAGAAATCTCTCAGGAAGATCTGGGAGGGTTATAGGGCATTGACAAATCGATCGGCGACTTCATTTTAGGCAGATTATGAGTCGGAAAGCAGAACGGATTCTTGTTCACAAGAAGTATGGGGGTCATTGTGCTTATTGTGGGACGGCGATACAAATTCAGGAGATGCAGGTCGATCATTTTCTTCCCTTACGTCGGCGCAAAAAAAATGGGCTGGAACGGGATGCGATCGAAAATAAGATGCCCGCCTGTCGCTCTTGTAATCACTATAAAAGAGGACTGCTGCCAGAGAACTTTCGTAAGGTTTTAAAAAAACTTCATCTCCGGATCACCGAGCTTTATCATATTCGTGTCGCAAAATCTTACGGCTTGATTGAAATTAAAGCGTTTGATGGATTGTTTTATTTTGAAAAAATTAAATCCTCTTCTAAAGAAAGTTCAGCATTAACGATACAGGTAAAGGTCGAGCCCTGACCTAATTCACTTTGAACTCTTACAGTTCCTCCCATCAATTCGCAAAGACGTTTAACAATGACTAAGCCGAGGCCGGTTCCGCCGAAGCGTCGGGAAATCGAGGAGTCCGCTTGCATAAAAGGATTAAAAAGACGGGGGAGTACCTCTTCGGCGATTCCGATCCCTGTATCGTGAACGTCGATTTGGAGTGTGATGCCACCTGTTGTCGGAATCGGAAGAGTGAGGACATGCACGCTCACGGAAATTTTTCCGTGACTTGTAAACTTGATCGCATTACTGAGGAGATTTTGAATAATCTGCTTTAAGCGAGTCGGGTCGATCCATAAAATCGGGGGCAGCATGGAATCGATATAGAGTTCCATTTCCAAAGCTTTCTCGGTCGCCTTTGGTTTAAATAAAGTACAAACCCCTTGTACGATGTGTTCGATCTCCGCCGGATGTTTTTCGAGGAAAATTTTTCCAGATTCGATCTTAGAGAGATCTAGGATGTCATTGAGTAAATCCATGAGAACCTGTCCACTGGCTTCAATCGTTTCGACATATTCGGTTTGTTCCTCGGACAGTGGAGTTCCTTTGAGGAGACGAGCGAAGCCGATGACCCCATTCATGGGGGTACGGATCTCATGACTCATCATTGCTAAAAACTCACTTTTGGAACGATCGGCCGCTTCCGCTGCATTTTTTCCTTCAATTAATTGTTCTTCCCCCATTTTGATCGAGGTTTGATCCCAATTAACCCCCAGTATGCGAATTGAATTCCCATGCAGATCTTGCTGAACTAAGGCATGGGCTTTGATGAATCGAATGAGGCCATCGGGCCGGATAATTCGAAATTCGGTATTAAAAGATTTATTTTCTTGAAGTGCCGATTTTAAATCAGCTTCAGCCTTTTCACGATCCTCGGGATGAAGAGCATGGGACCACGTCTCATAATTGTTTTGATCGGAAGGCGCTAATCCATAAAGCGTATACATTCGATTATCCCACCAAAGCTGATCATGAATCACATCATAGTCCCAGATACCGATTTCAGCACTACTCGTTGCCAGGTGAAGTCGCTCTAAGACAATTTTTAAATCTTTTTCAATTTTTATTTGCTGTGAGATATCTTGGATTTGACAAATAAAATGAATAGGATTTTGGTCTTGATCTCTGACAAGAGTCACATGGGTTTGACACCAAATCACAGACCCATTTTTGTGTTGATAACGTTTCTCGATCGAAAACTTATTTTTTTCTCCGTTTAATAAGCTTTCAACGAGCGTAATACTTTTTTGCAGATCCTCAGGATGTGTAAATGTTGAAAATTTTTCACCAAGAATTTCATTTTCTTCATATCCCAAGAGATCGCAAAATGCACGATTTACAGTCATTAAAAGCCCTTCGGGATTCACTAAAACCATTCCAATCGCAGCATTTTCCATGGAGCTACGGTTTTGCTCGTCCGAGATTTTTAGGAGTTCCTCTTTCTGTTTTTGATCGGTTATGTCCGTTATAAAACCGTGCCATAAAGTCGAACCGTCGACTAAGCGCTCTGGAATTGATTTTCCTGATAGCCATCGGACCCCTGCTTGGGGAAGATTCACTCGATATTCACAATGCCATAAGGTCAAATTCTCTGCGGAGATTTGAACACTATTCATCACACGGTCGTAATCGTCAGGATGAAGGCGTTGAATGACAGGGGTTGCATCTTTTTGAACATGGAGAGGAGTTGTTTCGTAAATTTGTTGAATTCCTTCACTTGAAAAAGGAAAGGAAATCGCTCCGTCCGTAGAACGGCGAAACTGGAAGATCATTCCTGGAAGCATTTGCGCGGTTTTTTGATGTAACAAGGTCATCTCTTTTTGTCTCAGAATCGAATTTTCGCGCTCTCTTTCAATCGCTGTTAAAAAAAGTCCACTTCCGCAAATGACAAAGATATAAGATTGCAAAACAAAGAGACTTTCATGGATGGTCCCTATTTGGAAAAGACCTTTTCCGTTAATCGTTGCGTAAATTCCGATTCCACAAATGATTAAAGATAAAAGGGAAATTCCGCGTTGATGAAATCGAACTGCAACCCAGAAAATGATCGGTATAATAATGTAATCTAAAGGATATTTTTCAACGGCAATATGATTGGTGAGTTGAAAAGTAAACTCCGCAACGAAGATCGAAATTCCTAATGCGAGTAGAAATTCAATCCATTGGGGAAAACTCCATTTTGGAAAATGACGCCAGCTTAAGAAAAAGGGGGTGAGCAGAAGAATTCCGACGGCATCTCCCATCCACCAAATTAAAATTCCCATTCCAAGATCGGTGGTGGGAATAACATGATAAACAGCTAATGAAAAAATGCCCAAAAGGGCTGCAATTAAAGTGGCACTCAGGACGGCAAGGAATACGAACAAAAGGATATCCCTCAAGCAAGAGAGATCGCGAGAAATTTTAAATTTTTGAAAGAAGTAATAGGCAATCCAAATGGAAAGGGTCGATCCAAACATGACCCCGATAGCCGCTGGCCAGGGGAGGGTTTGATGGCCAAAAACCGGAATCGTATTAATGCAAAGGGAGCCGAGCGCAATGGCGGGTAAATAACGGAGTCCAAAACAGAGCAAAATCGCAAGTCCGATCCCTGAAGGGGGCCACATCGGAGAGATGTTGGAATTTACAAAGGGGATCATGAGTCCGATCGATCCCCCGATGAAAATGAGAGCGATAAACAGGAGATGAAGAAAAATAACCTTTACGGGAGATTCTTTGGAAGCATCGAACAATAAATCGTTGTTCATATTGTTTTTCCTCTGAAAAAGTATCTAAAATAGAGTCGAGATTGAGTCCCCATTGAGGTAAAACGAGTGGTGATCTCCTCAGAAGTGTGGCTCGGGGCGGAATCGAACCGCCGACACAAGGATTTTCAGTCCTCTGCTCTACCGACTGAGCTACCGAGCCATTCCTTGAAAGGAGTTGTTACACTGAGGGAATCCCGTAGAAAGTTCAATCCTAATTTAAAAATAATTACCATTAGTCTCTAAGCCAGAAAATCCTTAAAGCCATTGTCTCACTCAACCCCGAAATTCTCCGGAGTAGGTGCATAACGGCGCTCCATTTCTCATCACCATTTTGGAGATCTGTTTTGGGAGTTAAATCGATTCCTAATGAAAGGAATGGGAAGGACCTAGGGTTGTTTTGGAGGTAGAAACGATCCGTATCCCTCTTCAAAACTGGGAAAGGTTAAACGCCACCCTAATTTCTGTAGTTTTTGGCTCGAAATCCGTTTATGGGTCCAACCCCGTTTGCGTTGATGATTTTCCTCGGCATACGGAGGGATCGATTTACCGGTTCGAAGGGCGAGCCATTGATAGATTTCCAAATGATTTGAAGGGCGTTGATCGGAGAGATTAAAAATTCCGGATAAATCCGGTTGATTGACAATCCATGAAATTCCTCCTGCCACATCATCTCGATGGATCTGGTTCACCCACCGCTTTCCCGTTCCTTCGATGACTGCTGTCCCCTCCATAAATTTTTGAAAAAGAAAGGAACGTTGAGGGCCATAAATTCCAGAGGGTCTTACCACAACCCCTCCTCTTTTGAGGGCAATCTGTTCCGCTTTTAATAAAACTTGGGAGGTGATGGAACGGGGATCCGTTGCTGAGTTTTCATCGACAAGAGTTCCATCCGTTTGTCCATAGACCGAGGTCGATGAGACAAAAATAAGTCGAGCCTGAGGAAGTTTTTCTGAAAGACGCTGCATCCCTTGTTGATAAATTTTTTCGTAAACGGCGGCATCTCCTCGTCCTGAGGAGGCGATATGGATTGCAAGATCAAAATCTTTGGGGAGTAGGTCCCAACTTTTATCCTCCGTAAAATCCCCACAGAAAGCGTCGAGATGAAGGGCTTGTAATTCGTTTGCAGAATCGGCACTTCTCACCCAGCCGGTCACAGCGTGCCCTTGCTGTTGGAGATTCTGAGCGAGACTCTTTCCAACAAAACCACAGCCAAGGAGAAGGACCTTCATTTTGGTTTGAAATTAATCGGTGCCGATTAAATTGGGGACAGTTTGATCTAAAAAATGATAAACGCTCATGAAGATTTCATCTCTTTAAAGCGCTTTCAAGATTCGTTCAACGATCTCTGCCGAATACCACTTTGCGACCTCTTTCAAAAATTTCGGAAAATCGCTCGCGGCTTCGTGATTGGCTTTATCGGAGATCGATCGCACCACAGTAAAGGGGAGACCGCGTTCATAGCAGACTTGTGCGACCGCCGCCCCTTCCATCTCGACGCAAAGCAACTCCGGAAAATCTTTTTGTAATTCCGCTAACTTATTCGCTGAGGCGATAAATTGATCCCCACTCGCAATGAGTCCGACATGAACTTTGGGAATTCGCGGAGAGAAAAATTGCATTTTCTCCTGATTTTGAGGGTCCGTCATCGCCTCTTGAATAAATAAATCAGCGGCATGTTTCGCCCGTTTCACCTCTTTTGCAAAAACCGGAAATTTTGAGATCCCTAACAACGGAATTTCATACCGTTGAATCGTCGGAATCGGACTTGCATCAAAATCATGTTGAACTAAATACTCACCGATCACCACATCCCCCACCTCTAAATCAGGAGAGACCCCTCCTGCGACGCCGGTAAAAATGATTTGATCGACATCATAGAGATCGAGCATCGTCGTTACACTGGAAGCGGCGGCAACTTTTCCCCAGCGTGAGAAACAGACAACAACTTCGTGATCCTCCCAATTTCCTTCGTGAAAAACCCGCTTTCCGATCTCTTGTTTCCGAGTGACTTTAAATCGTTCTAAAATCGCCTCAGTTTCCTCCGCCATGGCTCCTAAAATTCCGACTTTCATGATCTTTCTTTTCCGGGGGTTTTAAGAATGGATCACATTTTCTTCAAAAGCAGCGGTCGATCGGGCTAAGATATCGCGATGCAGTGAGCCGCCGTGGGAATCAATCGTCACTGTGGCCATGAAATTTTCGACCTCCAACTCCCAGATGGCCTCAGGACTGCCAAACTTCTCAAGCAGGTAAACAGCCCGTACTTTTTTGACCGCTTCGGCGTAAACCTGCGCGGCCCCACCGATGGCATGTAAATAAACACATCCGTACTTCTGACAGGCAGCGGCTGTTTTTTCTCCCATCCCCCCCTTGCCAATGATCGCACGGAGTCCAAAGTCAGCGATTACTTTATCTTGATACGGTTCTTCACGACTGGAGGTCGTCGGTCCTGCTGCCGTGCAACGATATTCCTCCCCCTCTTTCATCATCACCGGTCCACAATGATATAAAACTCCGCCCTTCCACTGACAGCCGGCGGGAAGCTCTCCCCCTTTGAACAAATATTTATGAACCGCATCACGGCCGGTATAAATCGTTCCCGTCAAGGAAACGGCATCGCCGACCTTCAGAGATCGAACGGATTCTTCAGACAAAGGAATAGAAAGCGATTTCATTGTCAAATCAGTAGCGCTCCTTTCCAAAAAACCAATCTTAAAACTCTTTGTCTTTTACACTCCCCTGTCAACCCTTTACAAAGTGTATTGCCCCCTCCACATAAAAATTTAAATCTTTTCTTCGTTTTTGAGCAAAGAATATGCTAAAAAATCGGCTTGGAGATTTTTTAGATGATCACAGCCCAGAAAAGTAATTTAGCCGATTGGATTCTTTATCGATTTTTTCGTCGAAGTCTTCGAAATCATTTCTTTACCATTCGCTGTCGGGGAATCGAAAATCTTCGTAATCTGGATCCTGACTCTCCCACTCTAGCTTTCTCCAATCATACCAACTGGTGGGACGGTCTTTTGGTCTATTATATAACCCGATTGGCGCCTCATAAATCGTTCTTCGTCATGATGGATGAACGTCAACTCAGTAAAAATCGTTTTCTCCGTAAACTAGGGGCCTTCTCGGTGGATCTGACGAATTCAATTCATGCCGCGGCGGCAATCCGCTATGCTGTTAATCTTCTTCAAACGAACAACAGCTTGGTCTGGATTTTCCCTCAAGGAGAGATGGTGGCCCCTCATCTTCCGGTCAAAGTGAAACAAGGGACGAACTATCTCGCCTCGAAGGCCCCCCATGCGCAGATGCTTACCGTGGCCTTTCGATTTCAATTCTTCAAAGAGGATCGGCCTGAGGTCTGGATGGAGATTCTTCCACACTTTCATGCGAAAGAAAGCAGTGATGAGCGAATCGAGGATTCATGCAATGAGGCCCTGCGGCGACTCGATCTTGCGATTGCCAAAAAAGATCTCACCGGATTTGAGCGAATTCTCGATCCGAAACTCACGATTAATAAAAAGTGGGAATGGGTTCAACTGGCAGTGAAAGGACGACTCAAAGAGTTTACTCCCGAGAATTAATCCCAATTTTTCCTTCCGCGTCCTAGAAAAAGCAGTTGGAACCACAGAATACTCAGAACACACTGAAAACTAATAACTTACAAATATGAGTCCGCTCACCTTGTGGGTGAATCGAAATGCCGACTCGATTTCTCATAAACTCTTCTTTCTGTGTATTTTGTGTATTATGTGGTTAAATTCATCCGCGGTTTTTAGATTAAACGATTCCAATGACTCGACGGATCTCTTTTTCGGGGAGCTCCTCTGCTACGGCGACGAGGTTTAATCGGTCCCGCTTTAAAATCGCTTTTGATAATTGTACGATTTCCGCGACCTTCACCGCTTCGATCGCCTTGACCACAACCTCTGGACTTTTTACAGATCCAAATCCTAGGAGCGATTCTCCCGCCCAAATCATCTGATTCGAACTGCTCTCGAGTCCTAATAAAAATTGACCGATCACATACTCCTTCGCTCGCTCAATCTCCTTTGCCGTCGGGGCCTTTGCGCGCATTTGATCGATGACTTTTAAGGTGAGTTGTAAGGATTTGACGGACTTTGTGGTATCGACCCCCGAAAGGACGGTAAAAAGACCGGTCTCATGAAAATAGGAGGCGGAGGATTGAATTGAATAGGCCAAACCATTCCGTTCACGAATCTCTTGAAATAGTCGAGAGCTCATATTCTCCCCTAAAATAGTGCTCATGATCTTGAGCGCAAATCGACGGGGATCATGACGTGAAATCGAGGGAAATCCTAACGCGAGATGGGTCTGTTCAATCGGTTTTTTTATCCAAGCAAATCGGGGCGCTGATTGAATCGATTGCTGCTTTTTAAAAGGGGCTCGTTTTCCGAGAGGGACCCGTCTCAACGTTTTTTCTAATAAAGGAAGGATCTCCGCAAGCGAGGTTTTTCCTGCAACGACAACGGCCAGATTGCCAAGATGGTAGTTTGATTTCCAGTAATCGATAATCTCACGACGTGAGATCGATTTCACTGTTTTCTCAGTGCCGGCAAGCGCATACCCTAACGGATGTTTTCCCCAAACAAGCTCATTTAATCCCTCTTGAGCGACCTGCGCCGGTTGATCCTCATACATTCGAATCTCTTCGCAAATCACCCCTCGTTCCCGTTCCACTTCCTCCACCGGAAAATGGGATCTTAAAACCATATCCGAGAGAACTTCCAAGAGGAGTCCTAAATGGCGAGCGGTCGCAGAGGCGTAGTAACAAGTAACCTCTTCCGAGGTGAAAGCGTTTAAATAACCGCCGACCCCTTCGATCGCTTCGGTGATCTGTAAGGCATTACGTTTTTTCGTTCCTTTAAATAAGAGATGCTCAATAAAATGGGAGATCCCCATCTGAGAACGTTCCTCATATCGTCCCCCGACACCGACCCAAAATCCAACGGTTACGCTCTCTAAGGAATCCATCGGACAAACCACGACCGGTAGACCGGATCTCAACTTCCCTGATTCAATTTTCATTATAACAGGCCTACGATTCTCGAATCACTGCCCCGGTTTTACTCACAAGGGCTTGCTTTACTTTTTCATGCATTTGATTGACTTCGATATCGGTTAAGGTTTTCTCAAAAGAACGATAGGTCAAAGCCACCGCAAGGGATTGATGCCCCGCCGGTACCTTCACTCCGCTCGGATCGAGAAATCGATCAAACAACTCCACCCTTTCCAATTGCGGAATCTGTGCCGACTCGATCGCTTGAGAGACCTCTCGATACGGAAGCGATTCCAAAACGACCAAGGCAATATCTCGTCGAACAGCAGGGAATACGGGAAGGGCTTGAAAGACGGGAGGGGGTGGTTCCTGAGAGGACCACTCCTCTAAATCGATCTCGGCATAAAAAACATCCCCCTTCAATCCCCAGGTTTTCTTCTCCGCATTTCCGACCGACCCAAAAGTTGAAATCGCTTTTTCAGTGATTCCTAATTGAATTAAATAATCGAGTGCTCCTCGAAGATCAAAGGAATCGAAGGGCCGCGGTTTATCGATCCAATGAAATGTGCCGTTTGGACCCGCTATGAGGAGCCCTAAAACGATCTTTTCACCTCCGGAGACAAAGACTCGACCGACCTCAAAAAGTTGGAGCGAGGTATTCCCACGAGATTGATTTAATCCCGCCACATTTAAAAGAGAGGGCCGCAAATGGGAGCGCAAATGACTGAACTGCTCATTCAACGGATTTAAGAGTTCCACCTCCGCATTACCTTCGGCGCGATCACGACTTAATAAGGGATCGGTCAGACATTCACTCCATCCTTTGGCGGCAAGGGCTTGGCGTAGAGCGGTGATTTTTCCTTGCTTTGCATCGATAGCCCCGGACATTTGCGGGCGAAAAAGTAGCCGTGAAGGAACGGCATTCATTCCGCGAATGCGAGCCACCTCCTCATAGAGATCAATCTCCTCCCGTAAATCTGGACGATAGGTGGGAGAGCGGAAACGTAATTTATTTCCTTCTTCCCCGATTTTCTCAATTCCTAAAGATTGCAATAAGTCAGAGATTTTCTCACTGGAGTAATCCGCCGAGAGAAATCGATTCGCTCGCTCCAAACGTAAAGTCATTTCCGCGACAACGGAAGGGGGATTTCCAAGAAGCAACGGCTGCTCAGAGAGAGTTGCCCCCGTCAATTCGATCAATAATGCAATCGCTCGATTGCGTGCTTCGAGCGCTCCGAAGGCATCGACACGACGTTCAAATCGATACGAGGAGTCGGTGGTGAGGGCATGACGCTTTGCACTACGGCGGACCTGTGAGGGATCAAACCATGCACATTCTAAAAAGATCTCGTGGGTTAACTCGCTGACCCCGGAGTCGGCGGCTCCCATCACTCCCGCCAATGCCACCACGGATTGAGCATCGCCAATGACGAGCTCTGTTCCATTCAACTCATACGATTTTCCATCAAGGCCTAAGAATTTTTCTCCCCCTTTAGAGAGACGAACTTCAAGTCTCCCTCCGTGCAATTTCGCGACATCAAAGGCATGGAGCGGTTGCCCGGTCTCCCATAAAATATAGTTCGTGATATCTACCACATTATTGATCGGCTGATGGCCCGTCGCGATTATTTTCTCCTGCAACCATTGGGGACTTGGAGCGATTTTCAGATTTTGAAGACGCACGCCTGTATAATAAGGGGCGCTGGGTTCATTTAATTCCACGGAGATCGTGGTGGGATTCGATCCAAAAACGGGCGAAGGAACCTCCGGACGTGACCTCCATTTTGCAATTCCGATTGCCACCAATTCCCGTGCCATGCCGCGATAAGAGCAAAGATCTCCCCGATTTGGGGTAATTTCTACCTCGATCGTGGTATCTCCGGAGAGATAGCGATAGATCGGAGTTCCTACAGGAGCATCGATCGGAAGAATTAAAATTCCCTCTGATTCCTCTGCATAGTTTAATTCCTTCTCCGAACACATCATCCCCTCGGAGGTCTCCCCACGAAGTTTTCCGACCTTGATCGTTAATCCGCCAGGAAGTTTGGCACCGGGTAAAGCCAAGGGAGCTTTGTCCCCCTCTTTAAAATTCTTTGCTCCGCAGACAATTTGTCGTTCCCCTTTCCCATCAAATACGCGACATAAACGAAGTCGATCGGCATTGGGATGAGGAACAAAAGAGCGAATCTCCGCAATGACGACGAGATCGCTTTCTAGACCCTTCGTTTCGACCTTTTCAACTTCAGTTCCCGAAAGAGTCAACCGTTCGACCAAGGTCGGAATATCCACCGTGATTTCAATCCATTCTTGCAGCCATTTCAGCGAAAATTTCATAAGGGGATGACCCTAAAGAGCTGTGGAAGAGAACCAAGCCTAAAATGTTGCATCGATCACAGAATAAAATCACTTATTTCTTAAAATACTTCGAATAAAGAAAGAAGACCGCTCCTAAAGTCGTTAGAATATTCACGGCCCAAGCAATTTGAATAAATATCTTCCGACGTTTCACCTTCGTGAGATCGATCAGCTCGGTTCGTGCGGAGGCCTTGATCTGCGTCGCATGACCCTTGGCAATGAACTGTTTTAAACCAAAGTCCTTTTCGTGAAAGGCCGGAGATTTCGTGATCGCTAAAATTTGTTCACGGGCCTTCTCCGCATTTTCCGGTCGTCCTGCGGGGTCTCTCGAAAGCATTCGACCAATCACTTGGGCAAGAAGGGGGGGAATCGCCGGACGTCGCTGATTCAGCGGCATAATCGTCCCTTTTAAATGGCCATCGACGATCGATTCTACGGTATTTCCCTCAAAGGGATAATGTCCGGTTAATGAATAATAATAAACGCAGGCGAGTGAATAAATATCCGTTAAAACGGAGGCCGGTTCGCCAATTAACTGCTCTGGCGCAATCGTGTGAACGGAGCCCATCACGGTCCCTGCCTCCTCCTCTTGTCCGGGGAGCCGCGAACTTTCCGCTAAACCGAAATCCAATAATTTTACTAAAACCTTTTTTCCATCATAATCCATCATGATGTTCTGTGGTTTAATATCTCGATGGATCAATCCTTGCGAATGCGCTAAAGCAAGTCCTTGGAGAGATTGATCTGCAAATTCACGGAAAAGACTGAGAGGAATCGGATTCTTACTCGCCCAATGGTTGACCATTTTTCCTTTGATCAACTCCATGACGACATACGCCCCCTCTTCATCAATCCCAAAATCATAGACCGAAACAATATTCGGGTGATTTAAACTCGCTAAGATCTGCGACTCCCGCATGATCGCATCAAATTCAGTGGCATTTTTTAATCGTTTCAATGCCACTTCACGATTGAGCTGGGTATCTAAAGCAACAAAAATGCTGCCGACCCCCCCTTCGCCAATCGCCTTGATCGGCTGATATCGACCGGAGGATTTAAAATGCGGGGCTTCGCTCATCGCCGGATACCCTAACAAAAAAGAATTCGCTGGCGACTGAAAAATCTCTTTAAGGATTTTCTCTTTTTATTCCGTTTTCTTTGACGGAATCACACCCAAAACATCGGTGTTTTTAACCTTTCCAATCTTTGCATAGGTCGCTGTCATTAATTTCGAGTATAACTCTGGGTTCCGCTTCAACTCCGCAAGAGCGGCATCTCGACCTTGAGCGACTTGAACTCCTTCGTAGTAAATCCAAGCCCCTTTTTTCTCCACGACATTTTGCTCCACGGCAAGATCAAGCAACGATCCCTCCCGTGAAATCCCCTCATTATATAAAATATCAAATTCGCACTCCGTAAATGGGGGGGCCACCTTGTTCTTCACCACCTTGATACGAGTTCGGTTTCCAAAGACCGTTCCGTCCGGACTCTTTAATTGACCAATTCGACGGATATCGATTCGCACAGAAGCATAAAACTTTAATGCCTTTCCTCCGGGAGTCGTCTCTGGACTCCCAAACATGACTCCGATTTTTTCCCGGATCTGATTCGTAAAAATACAACAGGTTTTCGCTCGGCTAATCACGGCGGTCAATTTACGCATCGCTTGACTCATCAAGCGGGCTTGTGCTCCGACTGAAGCATCTCCGATCTGACCCTCTAACTCTGACTTTGTAATCAAAGCGGCGACGGAATCCAACACCACGACGTCGACTGCATTCGATTTAATTAAGGTCTCAACAATCTGAAGGGCCTCCTCACCAGAACTCGGTTGTGAAACGAGCAACTCATTCATATTAACCCCAAGTTTACGCGCATATTGAGGATCCAACGCATGTTCGACATCGATAAAGGCAGCGACCCCCCCCATCCGTTGAGCCTCCGCGATCACAGTCAAGGTCAAGGTCGTTTTTCCAGAGGATTCTGGGCCATAAACTTCAATAATTCGACCGCGAGGAAAGCCTCCGGCGCCCAAGGCGTGATCAATCACAATCGCCCCTGTTGGAATCACCTCGATATCAAGTTTTGATCCTTGATCTCCCAGACGCATAATCGCCCCATCGCCATACTCTTTGGCGATCGCTTGCAGAGCGAGATCGAGATTCTTATCCTTCACTGCTTGTGCCTTATTTTCCGGTTTATCGGATTTCATATCCGCTGTCTTAGAGTCTGCTTTTGCTGCCATAATCTTCCTTTAGTTGATGAATCGTAAGTCGTCAAATTTCCTTAACCACTTTTTATTATACAAAAAGATAAAAAGCAAGCCTTTTTGTAAATAAGTTGTAAAAAAGGGCTTAAAGTAAAAACAGAAGCGAGTTTATTGGGGAGGAGCAAATTGGATTGTTTTCGGGGCCTTCTCTTTTGATTTTCTAGGATTGTAATCTTGAACATCAAAGAAGGAGACGTAGGCCATGAAGGACATGAGCAGGATCGCACATCCGGTTTGTACGGATCCGATCACTTTACCTGAAATCTCTTTTCCCCGAATTCGTTCAATCAAAGCAATGGTGATATGACCGCCATCGAGTACAGGCATCGGTAAGAGATTCATTAACGCTAAATTGACGTTTAAAACAACGCTAAACCAAAGGGCATATTTCCAGCCATGTTCCGATTCGAAAAGGATGTAATAGAGGCGCATGATTCCCAAGGGACCACTCATATGTTGGAGTCCAATATCCGATTTCGAGGAGAAAAGAGCGGAAAACATATTGCCCATGGTTTCTATGCTCACGGTGACTTGATCCCATGGAGTGAGATGAACAATCGAGGTGATCGGATCCCATTTGACGCCGAGCATCGCTTGATCCATTCCAATCGGCTTCGCGAGCGTGATTGATTTTTCAAATTCAACGCCGTTGCGGAGGACGGTTAAAACGAGAGGAATTTCTGGATGATCTTTGATCTCTTGAAAGATCGGGATCGAGGAGTAGACGCGTTCTCCTTTAAGTTTCGTGAAGATATCACCGGCTTCAATGCCAGCGAGAGCGGCAGGGCTATGGGGAAGAACCTCCCCGACACGAGCGGTTTCGATGGGAGCGATCTTGATTTGGCGAAGTCCTTTGCGTTCCCAGAACTTGCCGGGTTCGATCTCTGGTTTCACGAGAACCGTTTTAAGCTCCTCCGCCCGTTCGATTTCGATCGGGATGAGTTCGCTTTCGCTACTCACGATTCTCCAGGTGACACTGGCAGAGCCTTTTGAAAAACTACTGACGGGATGACCTTCGATCGATCGAATGATATCCCCGGCTAAAAGACCGGCTTGAGCGGCCGGTGACTCTTTCATCACGTAACCGATTTGAGTCGATCCCTCGCCTTCTGCCATTGGTCGACCGACGCCCCAAACGATAAAAGCGAAAACAAAGGCTAGGGAGAGACTGAAAAGCGGTCCAGCAAAGGCCACGATGATCTTATCGGTGGTTGAAATTGGCGGTAAATGTTTTCGATCTAATTTAGAGTCACCCTCCATCGCCTCCATCGGGGCCATTTGAGGGAGAGCGACAAAGCCGCCCGCGGGGATTGATCCGAGGCTGTATTCGACCCCATTGATCGTTTTTTTCCAAATCGGTTTTCCGAACCAGATCCCGAATTTTTCGATAACAAGTCCACGCCAGCGAGCCGCAAGAAAGTGTCCGATTTCATGAACAACGATCATGAGATTGAAAAGAAGGATGACTTCGAGGCAGATAAAGAGAAAATGGAGAATCGAGTAAATAGTATTCATATCAGGGGAATAACTGAGCCTAAAAATGGATTTCTGTCAAAGGGGAGAAAAAGGCAGGGATTAACCGCCAAGGAAAAGCTTAATAGCAGGTTAGCTCGATAGCCTAATAGCGAAGAGGAGTAAAATAGGCAGAGCCATTTCTGTTTGGCAGGGGGTTGAAGGGCTGCAAATTTAACTGATAATCCACCTTCGCTAAGGCTTTCTCCTTCGTCCCGCACTGCGGGACTACGGCGAACAAATCGGCGGACCTGCGGAAGGCATTGAATACCTGTTTCACGCGGAGGTACGGGGCAGCGGAGAGAAATACCGTTTTTAACCACAAAAGGTTCGGGAACCGAAAATGAGATCGAAATTTCCCTTGTTTTGGGATTTGAATGAGTGCAAATAAGTGAAGATAAGCGGTTAAAAATTACTTGGCGAAATTTGAATTTAACGTGGCGGTTAACTCTTTCTGTCTTTGAGATGTATTTAAGGTTTGATTTATAGGCAGAGATGTTAAAATTTGAATTGTGAGTGAAGGAAAACAGAACTTCAAAAGTGGGATTATTATTTGTCTTGGACTTCTATGGCTCGGATTTGGATTGGTCATTTATACGTGGAATGAGAGTTATTTTTTTTGGAATCAGATTCGTCTTGCCCCGAGTTATGCCCTTTCTCTCGGAGTACCACTCTATGGAAATCTCGAAAAAGATCCTTTAGTATGGCATTTATACGGGCCTTGTGCGCCGATTTTTTACTATCCCGCAATTTTGACTGGTCACCCTTTAAAAGCACTTGTCGTTGGAATTTGTATGAGTTGGGGACTCATGATGATCGGTCTTTGGAGTTGTTTTCGTGCGTGGGGGATCTCGATTCAGAAATCGATGGCAATCATTCTCCTTGTTTTTGCCCTCTCTTTTTATTTTCGGATCGCTTGGGATCTTTTTCGAATCATGCCGGATCTTCCCGCAGTCGGGTTTGCGTTAATCGCTATGGCGATGGCATGGAAAGAGAAGGGATTTTGGAGCGGTTTTTTTCTTCTTTTAAGTCTTGCTTCCAAGCAGACGATGATTCCGATGATTGGAGTTATTGCTTGGATGATGATTCATAAAAATATCAGTTTTAAAAAAATTTGTTATGGAATTGGAATTGCAGGCCTCCCGTTTTTGATTGGCTTAAGCTGGACAGGAGAAATCGGAAGAATGGTGGATGCGACGATGACGCTTCCGTTTTCCCAGCCTTGGAAAAATTTAGAGGAAGGAGAGTCTTATTTAAAAATCTATTTTACACAATTTATGGGGGAACAACGATGGCTGTTTTTTGGATTTATCATTTCAGGGTTTTGTTCACTGCGATTAAAAGAGGGGGAGGAGATGAAACGAATTCGTTTTTGCTCTGCGTTAGGGATCATTTTTTATAGCATTGGAGTTTTGCAATTTTGTAAAATAGGAGGAGCGACCAATGCTTTCTTTTTTGGAATCATCCTTTTTTTTACAACTTTAGGGATATGGGGACTTTGGACTTGGGAGAGGATTCCTAATAAATTTATGGTTTTTAAATTAACCGGATTAGGACTGGTATTTATTTTAATACCAACGGTCTTTTTCGAAAGTTATCTGATGATGAAAGACTTGAAGAAAAATATTACTCATCCGGCGGTGGTCTGTTATGAAAAATTTATTGACCATCCAGGGAGTGATTTTGAAAAATATCTTCCGCTTTCGCAGATGATGGCGGAAAAAAAAGCATATCATATCGAGGACGTTCTCCAAAGTTATCGTTTAGGAGGGATTCGAGTCCCTGAAGAGAACTTGCAACGATGGCTTCCACAAAACGGAGTAAAGGAATAGTTGCTTTAAGATTTTTTATTTTGGACACGAGCGCTTGTGTAAAGAGGCTTTTGTTTGCGCTTGTCCAAAGGGAGATAATCGTCAAATTTTTTTTATGAAGCCCCATCCGGTTCTTGGTCGTTGGTATAATAGTTTAGAGGAGAAACAAACCTTTCTTCGTCAAATTTTTGATGAATCAGCCCCTCATTACGAAGCGATTGCAAAATGGGGTTGGTTTGGCTCGGGGAATTGGTATCGGGTCGATGCGCTGAAGCGTCACGGACTCAAACCAGGAATGAGAGCGATCGATATAGCAAGTGGAACGGGTCCCACCGCCCGGGCGGTGGCGAAGGTCATCGGGGATTCAAAACAGGTCACCTGTGTTGAACCGAGTCGGGGAATGTTGGAGGAGTCGAAAAAATTATTAGATGCGGAGCATCTTCAAGCGATGGCGGAATCGATTCCAGTCCCGGATCAGCAATATGATTATTTAACGATGGGATTTGCTTTGCGGCATGTGGACAATCTGGTGAATGCTTTTCGGGAGTTTAATCGTGTGATGAAACCGGGGGCGAAACTTTTAATTATGGATGTAACGAAGCCGGAGAAGGCGTGGGCCTATCCGATTTACCGATTTTATTTTAAAATCGCACTTCCGTGGTTTACGAAAGTGTTTACGGGGAGTGACGCCGCTTACAAATTGATGGCCTATTATTGGTTAACGATGGATGAGATGGTGACTCCGGAGCAGGTGATGGGGGCGCTTCAAGAGGCCGGATTCGAAAAGGTTGAAAGAGAAGTATGCTTAGGAGTTTTCAGTGAATATACGGCGAATAAGAAGAACGTCTGAGGAGCGAAAAAGGGATCTAAAAAAGAAACTTTTTTTAATTCCTTTTCCTTGGATTTTTTATTCGTTGGGGAATGCCTTTTTTTCTCCGGTCGTAGGCGGTTGTTTGATGATTTTTGTGATCATTGCCTATTTGTCTTTTTATTCAGAAAAACTAATTCCTTTCCAGATTGCTTTTTTAATTTTTGCAGGGAGTGAGGTATTCATGGGCACTCTCACGATTCAGTATCCCCTTTTATCGAATGCAGGATGGTTTTCAGGGGTTTTGTTGGGAACTTTTGTGATCCAAGGTCTTCTGCGAAAACAACCTTTCACTTCGGATTTAGTTCGGGAGTTTTTTCCGGTGGAGATGGCGCAGGGATTTCATTTTCATCGAATCAATGAATGTATTTCCATGGTCTGGGGGATACAATTTTTTACTTCGGCGGCCATTACGCAGCTCTCGATGCCCGGATGGGGGCATCTGATGTTGACCTTTGTATCGATGGGTTTAGCGAGTTTATTTACAAAGCGATTTCCGCGTTGGTACCGCCTGCGACGATATATTCCGCTTTATCGTTCCGGTAAAGAGCCCTATCAGCCGTTTGTAGAGATTTAACGCAGTTTTTGCATTAGGATTAAAAAATGGAGCGCCGATCCGGCAGCTGACGGATCGGCATGGGCGAAGGGGACGGATTTCAATCTTTCCTTCCTGGTCCTTTAAATCCATCTCCAATGGAAGAAATTGTTTTATTCGTATTGCATTATGGAGTTATTAACTCCATAATGAGTCTCAATATGGAGTTACTAACTCGTTTTTTACAAATCCCTCGGGATCATTTTTTTTTAATGGGGCCTCGTGGAACAGGCAAGAGCTCTTGGGTCCGAGAAGCCTTTCCAGAGGCGTTCTACGTCGATTTATTAAATCCCGAAACGCTTCGCACCCTAGTGGCCCGACCCGAGCGTTTAGTGGAATGGATCGAGGCGAAACCGTATTTGAAGCAGGTGATTATCGATGAAGTCCAAAAAATTCCTGAGCTTTTGGAGGTCTCTCATTTATTAATTGAGAGAAAGAAGGAACTTCAATTTATTTTTACAGGGTCAAGCGCAAGAAAATTAAAAAGAGCGGGAACAAATTTATTAGGGGGCCGTGCGACTAAAAAAACACTGCATCCCTTTATGGCATGTGAGTTGGGGGAAAAATTCAATTTTCAAGAGTCACTGAAAGTCGGGATGCTTCCTGTCGTTTATGGATCACAGGATCGATTTGAAATGGCGAGTGCTTACTCCGGTCTCTATCTTAAGGAGGAAATTGCAGCAGAGGCGATGGTGCGTAATATTGGCGCTTTTGCGCGGTTTCTTGAAGCGATCAGTTTTTCGCAAGCCTCCGTCATCAATCTTTCTAACATTGCCCGTGAATGTGAAGTGAATCGAAAAACAGTGGAAGGATATCTGGACGTATTGGAGGATTTATTGCTTGCGTTTAGAATTCCTGTTTTTTCAAAAAGAGCGAAGAGAGCTCTTGCGAGTAACCAGAAATTTTTCTTTTTTGATGTCGGTGTTTTTCGTTCGAATCGACCTTCCGGACCCTTTGACAGAGTTTCAGAAATTGAAGGAGTTGCTTTGGAGGGGATCGTTGCTCAACATCTACGCGCTTGGTGCGATTATCGAAAAGGAAATCATCAGCTCTATTTTTGGCATACACGATCTAAAGTGGAGGTCGATTTTATTGTCTATGGCGAAGAGGGACTGATCGCAATCGAAGTTAAAAATACCGACAAAGTGAAGCCAGAAGATTCACGGGGATTGCGTATTTTCGCAGAGGACTATCCTGAGAGTAAAAAAATCGTTCTTTATCGTGGAAAAGAACGTGTGAAACAGGGCTCGATTCTATGGATTCCTTGCGAAGATTTTTTACGAGAATTAAATCCTGATCATAAGATCCATTTTTCTTGATTTGATCTATCTGACTTTTTCTAATGCAAAAAATCCGAAAAATAACAATACATTTGAATGGGGAAAGCATGAAAAAGGAGTCTATTTACCGGGAGTCGATTTGATGGGGGAATTCCAATCGGTTCCTCCCCACTTAACGGAAGTGGGGAGCCAAGACCAGATCCAGGCGAAGAGTCGAAGCCAGGGCCAGAGGAGCAGGGGGGGGAGCATTTTTAGCGAGAGGGGTTTCACGGTTTTGAATAAGATTATTCCTCCGATGAGCAGTTCGAGCAGCCACGCAGCAGCCGTGATGCGGAGGGCTTGTAAACTCCAAACGCTTGCGAATAGAGAGCCTAAAAGGGGAAGGAGTAGGAAGAGTCCAGCGTAGCCGCAGGGATCGCACCAACGAACGGTTTTATGCCACCGAAGATAATGCCAGAATCCCTCTCGAAAAGAGGAGGCTCGTGAAGTGGTTTGAACAAGCATGTGGGAGAGTCGTCCATGTCCGATGAGACGTGCGAGGTGAAAATCATCCGCTAAGTGATTGCCGATTTGGTTCCATGCGGAGGAGTACGCAAAGGTTTGAGCAGGGAAGAGAATTCCAGCCCCAAAGGCGGTATGGAATCGATTTCGTTTATGGAGTAAAAAAACTCCGGGAAGGAATTCAAAATGGAGGAAAAGAGCATCCCAAATTCCCCAACATTGATGCACCGTTGGAATGTGGTAGGCGTTGGTGAGATAACCGGAGGGGGCGAGATTCCATTCGAGGGTGAGATGATGTAAGTAGTGAGGCGCAACGGTAATATCGAGATCGCTCCAGAGCCAGAGATCTCCTTGGGCCTCTTTGCTTAGGGTATGGTTCCAGTCGATTTTTGGATTTGAATAAAGGGAGTGATCATTTTCGTGGATCACTTTAATCGTTGTTTGAGGATAAGCGGTTTTCCAATGGTCAACGATTTTTTGCCAAGCCGGAAAATCACGTTTTGAAATCCCCAGGAGCATTTCATGATCTTTTGTCATCTGAGAAAGAAAGGATTCAAGCGGGGGGAGAATCGATTCGAAGTCGAAGGAAAATGAAGTCGATAAAGGAGGCGTAGGTTTAAAGATCGATATTTTTTGAGGGGATGGAGGGGATTCAGGGAGGGGGGCAGAGAGAGGCGCGTGATCGTCATTTATTTGAAAGGCGATCGAGGAGTCGTGAAGCGCACGGAACAGGAGAAAGAGAGAGAAAAAACTCCAGAAGGTAAACAGTAAGAGCCAGATTTCAAAAAAACTCATGAGAGGAGTTGCGGTAATTGTTTTCGCGATTGAATCGATCGAATCGCTTTTTCGACCGCTTTTTTTGTATCAAAAGAGGGACGCCAATCAAGGTCGAGGTAGGTTTTTTGAGCATCATAAAATTGGATGCGTCCGGCATGGAGAGCTGTTTCGAGATTAAGGCGGGTTGTTTTTTTTCCAAAAAGGGAGGAGAGTTCTGCGAGAAGGGCTCCGGCGAAAAGAAGCGGAGAGGAAATGGCATAGTGGGGAGCGGGGATTCCTGTTAACTGAGAAAGAATGGTTAAAAATTCTCGTAGCCAAAGATTTTCTCCAGCGAGAAGATAGCGCTGACCGATTTGACCACGAAAAAAAGTGGCGAGGATTCCGGCGATGAGATCCTCGATATCGATCACGTTGATTCCACTATGGGTATAAAACGGAAAGTCGTGATTTAAAAAATCAACGATCATTTTTCCCGTTGGAGTCGGAGAGTCATCTTCATCTCCAATGGGGCAAGTGGGACTGGCAATGAGGGCTGGAAAGCCGTTTTGAATCGCTTGAAGTACTTTAGATTCGGCCTCCCATTTACTTCTTTTATAAGGAGTCCCCCATGGCGCAGACTTCGGAAAATCATTTTCAAAGAGAAGAGGGAGGTTGGATTTTAAAACTCCTGCCGTGCCAATAAATAAAAATCGTTTGATCGAATATTGGATGGAGGCATTCAGCAGATTTTCTGTCCCCCGAACATTTGTTTCAAAAAGTTCTTTTTCGTAGCGACGACCAAAGCGATAAAGTCCTCCGAGATGAATCACGGCATCACATCCGTTCATCGCTCGCTCGATGGCTTGAGGATCCTCTAAGGAACCGAGGGAATAGTCGACCTTTTCACCAAATAAAGGAGTGGCCTTTGAAAGTGAGCGAACGAATAGACGGAGGGAGAGGCCTTGGCTGAGCATTTTTCGAACGAGATGTCGTCCAATAAAGCCCGTGGCTCCTGTGATTAGAATGCGATGGTATCGCTGAGGCTCCATAGAAACTCAGGGTAAGATTTGAGATTTATTTGTCACGCTAAAGAGCAAAGAGAGGAGGATAATGGAGGGAGAATTGCCGCAAAGAGGGAATCTCATGGATTGGACATTCTCAGATTTTATCGCTCGCATTTTATTTGATTTGAGCTGAACTATTTTCACTTATGGAAAATGTTTTGATCATTGGAACAGGATGTGCCGGTTGGACCTCCGCAATTTATACCGGCCGTGCCAATCTTAAACCGGTGGTGGTGACCGGCTCGATGCCTGGAGGATTACTCACAACGACGAGTATTGTCGAAAATTTTCCCGGCTTTCCGGAGGGGATTGATGGGACTGATCTCATGATGAATCTCCAAAAACAGGCGGAACGATTCGGGGCGGAGATTCGTTATGGAACCGTTGATAAAGTCGATTTCACCCAACGGCCCTTTAAGGTTTGGATTGATGGGGATTTGATCGAATCGAAAACGGTCATTATTGCGACTGGATCAGGACATCGACATCTCGGGATTGAAAGTGAAAAGCAGCTTGATAAAAAAGGGGTCACCTATTGCGCCGTCTGCGATGGAGCGCTACCGATGTTTCGTAATCAACCTCTGGTGGTTGTGGGAGGGGGAGACTCGGCCTGTGAAGAGGCGATGTATCTGACCCGTTTTGCTTCAACGGTTTATCTCGTTCATCGTCGAGATGAGCTTCGCGCCTCAAAAATTATGGCGGAGCGGACATTGGCGAATCCGAAGATCAAGCCGATTTGGGATAGTGCGGTGGAGGAGATCCTTGGAGTGGAGCAAAATAAAGTGACAGGGGTAAAACTAAAGAATTTAAAAACAGGGACGGTAACCTCCATGGAATGTGCTGGGGTATTTGTGGCGATTGGACACGTTCCGAATACCGAACCGTTTAAGGGTCATATTGAGCTGGAGGAGAGCGGTTACATCAAACTCTTCGGAGGCGGAAAAACCTCCGTCGAAGGGGTTTTTGCCGCCGGTGATGTCGCCGATGCCGTTTATCGACAAGCCATCACCGCCGCAGGATCTGGGTGCGCCGCCGCACTCGATTGCGAACGATTTCTCGCTGGTTTAGAATAAGAACCCTAAATTTCCGGCTGAATAAAAATCAAAAAATCTCCTAGTGAAGGCTGGAAAACAAGAAAAAATATGATCTATTTTCATGCTTTCATGCATTTTCTTTAGAGAGCATTTTATTTCATTAGAACGGGAGTAAATTATTCTTATGGAAAGATCAAGGAGAACCTAAGTCTTTTCTTAAGCGCGGCTGAGATATTTGCCGTCGGCAGTTCCGACTTTGATCAACTCACCCTCTTTAATAAAGAGAGGGACTTGAACCACGAGACCGGTTTCAACCGTACAGGCCTTGTAAACGTTGTTCGCAGAATCTCCTTTAACCCCTTCTGCCGCCTCAATCACCTTGAGGGTGACGCTTGAAGGAGGTTCAATCGAGGCGATTTTATCATCGGCGGTGACGATTTGAACGGGAAGGTTTTCGACGAGAAAATCTTTAATTCCCGCAACAAGCTCTTCACTTACGGTGACCGTTTCAAAGGTGTTGGGTTCGATAAAATTGTAACCATCATTATCTTTATAACTATATTCGTATTTTGTTCGGTTAACAGGGACGACTTCGAGAGCGTCGTTGGATCCAAATCGTTGAACGAGTGATTTTCCGGCTTTGATACTCCGGAGCGTCATTTGGACGAAAGCTCGGAGGTTTCCGGGGGTGCGATGTTGTGTTTCTTGAACCAACATAATTTCTCCGTGGAAACGGATCGCTTGTCCCTTACTGATTTCATTGGCGTTAGGCATAGTCTCTTCTCTTTTTTTAGGTTACATCAATTTTTGCTTTGCGAGATCTTGAGCATCGATCATGCCGACGGGACGATTTTTTGAATCGACCACGACCAGATCATCAATTCGATGCTTCTGAAAAATATTAAGTACTTCAACGGCGAGGTTGTCAATACGGACTGTAATCGGCTTAGAGGTCATGACCGATTTCAGCTTCATCCGACCGACTTGAGGATCGGCCTGATAGCCGCGGACGAAATCGCCATGGGTGTAGATCCCTGAAAGCTTTTTACTTGAATTAATAACGATAACGGCGCCGACACGTTTAAGATTCCACCATCGAAGGGCATCATTAACGGTGTTTCCCTCGGAAAGAATCGGAACTTGATCGAGAGGACGCATGATCTCCTCAACGCGGAGAAGAAGGTGTTTGCCGAGCGTTCCTGCAGGGTGATTACGGGCAAAGTCCTCTTTGCGGAATCCACGGGCTTGAAGGAGAACCATCGCAAGGGCATCTCCGAGAGCCAGCATGGCAGTGGTACTGGAGGTTGGGGCGAGATTGAGGGGACAGGCCTCACGACGAACTTTGACGCTGAGGTGAACATCCGCAGTCATTGCAAGGGTTGATTTTGGATTGCCGGTCATGGCGATAATACAAGCGGCCTGTCGTTTGAGGGCGGGAAGAACACGGAGAATCTCCTCAGTCTGTCCGCTGTAACTAAGAATGAGACAAAGATCCCCCTCGCTGACGACCCCGAGATCTCCATGAGCGGCATTGACCGAGTTGAGAACCATCGCCGGGGTTCCGGTGCTACTGAGAGTCGCCGCGATCTTTTCACCAATGTGACCGGATTTTCCGACCCCCATGACGACGACACGTCGGCCGGTTTGAGCGGTCTTCAGAAGCAGGGCAATGGCTTGATCGAACGAATCATCGAGATTTTTTTGTAAATCGCGTAGGGCCTGGATCTCCAGTTGGATCACCTGCTTGGCTTTTGAAATCGAGTCCATCTGAAGGGTCTAGCGTGAAATCGAGAGAAGAAAACGAAAAAACAAAAAAACCCGCACCTTTGAGGGTGCGGGTTTTTTGTTAAGATTTTAAGAAGGAGGATTAAACCGAGGGGGATCGATTCGTCGGACGATACGCGCTTTTGTCATATCGTACGGTGAGATCTCGATCTTCACCTTATCACCCGTAGTCATACGAATGAAGCGTTTTCTCATTTTCCCTGAAGGATGTGCCAAAAGCTCGTGCCCGTTTTGCAGGACGACTCGAAACATGGTTCCAGGAAGGACAGATCGAACGGTAGCCTCGGTTTCAATAACTTGTTCCGAGGACATCTATCTTCTATTTCCTAAAAAATTAATAACGACTCTTACGGAAAGAGTCACGACGTCCACCACCACCGCCGCCACCACCACCACCGTATCCACCGCCAGAACGACCGCCCTCTTCTTTAGGACGAGCTTCATTGACAACGATGTTACGACCATCGACATCAGATCCGTCGAGGTTGTTGATTGCGTTTGTGGCACCTTGATCTTCAGAGATGGTCACAAATGCGAAGCCACGAGGGCGTCCTGACATTTTGTCCATAGGAAGATGGATGTCGGTGATTTCACCGTATTGGGAGAAGAGACTACGAAGTTGTGCTTCGTCTGTATCGTAATTTAAATTTCCGACGTATAATTTTTTGCTCATGGGAGCCTTTCGTTGATATGGAGTCATTAAGACCTCTTCCCGCGATCAATGGGCTAGAGGACCTCCGAATTGTTTATTTTGAAGGAAACGATCACATGATTGAAATCCTTCAGACTAAACTTCCACCGCCGTCCGATTGATCTTGAAGGGACTTATTTAGACCGAAACCATCGAGAAAAAACCTCAACGAAAAACATTCCAAAGCTCTGAAAGTCTCTTGACACTATTTATTATTTGAGATTCTGCAAGGAAAATCTATTCCCCCTTCACAGCCGTCGAAAACAAAATTTGAATTTATCTTTGGATTTTTCCTAATTTGCTCCCATTCTTCCTCATGCCTACTCTTTTTGATCCTCTGACCGTTGGGGCCTTTCAACTTCCCCATCGGATTGTGCTTGCTCCGCTGACCCGTTGTCGAGCCTCTGCCGGTCGTGTTCCGAATGCGTTGATGGCTCATTACTATCGTCAACGCTCCACGGCCTCATTCATTCTTTCCGAAGCAACAGCGATCGATCCCCATGGAGTGGGATATCCGGATACTCCAGGAATCTGGTCCGAAGAACAGATTGCGGGCTGGAAAACAATCACCGAAGCGGTTCATGAATCCGGAAGTAAAATTTTTCTTCAACTTTGGCATGTGGGACGAATTTCTGATCCTCATTATCTGAATGGAGCCCTTCCGATCGCACCCAGTGCAATCGCCGCAAAAGGGCGCGTCAGTTTACTTCGTCCGATGAAAGATTTTGTCACACCTCGAGCCTTAGAGCTTTCAGAAATTCCAAAAATCATCGCCTTTTATCGTCAAGCCGCAATCAACGCTCAAAAAGCCGGTTTCGATGGCGTCGAAATTCATGGGGCAAATGGGTATCTTCCGGATCAATTTTTGCAAACCTCGACAAATCATCGAACCGATTCTTATGGAGGATCGATTGAAAATCGGGCCCGATTTCTTCTTGAGGCGACCGACGAAGCGATTTCGATTTGGGGGGCGGATCACGTCGGTGTTCACCTCGCTCCGCGGGGGGATGCTCACGATATGGGAGATGCAGATCCGGCAGAAACCTTTGGATATGTTGCCGAGGAACTTGGAAAAAGAAAAATCGCCTTTATCTGCGCTCGTGAATCGTATGATAAACCAGCACTGGGTCCGGATCTCAAAAAACGATTTGGCGGGGTTTATATCGCAAATGAAGAATTTACGAAGGAGAGCGCTGAAAAAGCGATTCAAGAGGGAACGGCCGATGCGGTCGCTTGGGGAAAAGATTTCATCGCAAACCCTGACCTTCCAGAGCGGTTCCGTCAAAATGCCCCTCTCAATCCGCGTCGTCCCGAACTTTTCTATGCGCAAGGGGAGGCCGGGTACACGGACTATCCTTTGCTTGCAAAAAAATAATTCTCAATACTGTAATTGAAATTGTTTCAATTTCGTTACGATCTCGCCTTTGACTTGTCGCAAAGGAGGGTTAAACTGACTTAAAGATGGCAATTAACCTTTATCACTTTGTCACGAACTTCGTGAGCGATCTCCGTCAAGGATTTCCTCCGCCGGTTCGTCACTTAGGGAGGTTTCCAATCGTTCCGGTTTAGAAAGAGCTTCTCTCCTCTACACCCCGTGATTGGATCCCGATCACGGGGTTTTTTGTTGTTCTTTGATTTCGCTCCTGAAAACTGACGAAGTTTGGAGAGGGAGTAAATTGAGTGGGTCCGATTTCTCGAGAGATCGACGTGTTCCTGCTTCGGATTGGGATGACTACCCCTCTGCCGAATGAAGTTCAGTGGAAGTGCTTGGAGGTATCAGCTCGTTCGTCACGCGCATGGCCTCCCGCAAGTCTGAAGCAGGAAACACGTGTTTTTTTTCGTGGTAACCAGGAACTTGAGGCAACGAATCATTTCGTACTTTGCAAATTCTTACATCCGGTAACATTTAAATCAGATTCTTATACACTACCGTCCAAAACAACTCTGGATTTGAGAGGTGAATTAGAGGATGGGGATTGAAATCCTAAAGCAGTTCTCGCGCAACGCCGCCACGTCAGAGATGGAGAGAATCATGAGCTCTTTCCTATCGGCACCTCCTTCGTCGGCTACCGCCTCCCGAGAATCTCTCCCGTTTCTTTGAAAAAAGGAATTTCAAAAAACGATCGAGTTTCTCTGGAGGGGATCGGTTTCACCTCTCCTCGGAAAGAGCTCACGATCCTCTCCGTGAGAAATTCTCATACGGCTTTTTGTATGACGGGGGGAAGTTCTGACCTCAAGAGCGTAAGCGATAGATCCCTGTTTTTAAAAAGAGATCGAAAGCTCGTTTTCGAGAACTTTTTAAAAATAGGGAGGAGGCTCGGAGGAGCCGTGGTCAGAACGAGGGGGAGGTAGAGATTTTACGTTGCGTCGTGGCGTCGTTGCGTGAGACAATGTATTTAAGATTTTTTGTTTTAGTGGCACTAATGATTTCTTATATTAAAAATACGTTTTCTTTTATTTAATCTTGCCGCAGTCTTGTTCGGTTATGCAAAATTTTTCGGTGGTGATTCATGCGGTGTTAGCCGTATTTCTCGTGATTTTTACGGGAGGATTGCTTCACCGTAAAGGGCTTCTTGGCCATGAGCTTGAACGGGGAATGTTTAAGATT
This sequence comes from Akkermansia muciniphila, assembly GCA_945883905.1. Lineage (GTDB taxonomy): Bacteria > Verrucomicrobiota > Verrucomicrobiia > Methylacidiphilales > CAMAQI01 > CAMAQI01. Next base: position 27,582 of record CAMCYL010000021.1, read on the forward strand.
ATCCTGAATGTTCTGACGCCCTGTTTTATTATCGATTCGATCATTGGCAATGAGGCCCTTCGAAATCCAATTAATATTATTTCAGCCCCTCTGATCGGTCTATTTCTTTGTGTCGTCGCTGCGTTCGTGGGTCTTGTTTTCGCCCCATTGGCGGGGGCTCGCGAGCAGAGCTCAAAACGATCCTTTGCCTACGCGGTTTCCATTATGAACTATGGCTTTATTGCCGTGCCTTTAGCGCAATCGATATTTGGGAAGGAGACCTTGGGAATGTTATTTGTTTTTAATCTGGGAATTGAAATCGCTCTGTGGACCTTGGGGGCGATTCTTCTCTCTCGGCAAACAGTGCTCCATGCGCTTCGCCAGATCAATTTTTCGGTGATTGGCGCGATTGTTTTAGCGGTCTGCCTAAATTTTGCACATGCTCAAGAATGGATGCCGACATTTATTTTAAAAGCAGTGCATCTCTTAGGCGCCCCAGCGAATCCCCTCGCTATTTTACTCATCGGGGCTGCTTTTGCTAGCTCTCTCGAATCCTTTTCCTTTCGGACGGGGTGGAGAACCATGGGGGGAGGAATATTGATTCGGAACTTTTTATTGCCGATTCTATTTATTATGATCGCTCGCTATGCACCGATCGAAGAGGACCTTCGGCGGGTTTTAATCCTTCAAGGGGCGATGCCCGCAGGACTTTATACGATCGTTATCATTAAGCACTACCACGGCGATGCAACGACAGGACTTCGCGTTGCGATTGCCTCGACGCTCATCGGATTGCTGACCATTCCCCTCATTCTTAAATGGGGAATGAGCTGGGTCTTTGGATAAAACAGTAAGGGCGCTTTATTTTTTTAAAGCGGCACGGATCTCTTCAAGTTTACCGGCGGACCCGAGCTTTTGATTTTTTGCGGCGATGAAATTAGCGTATTCCGTTTGGAAAATTGTTCCAGGAGGGCGGAAATCAAATTCCGTCGGTTTATCGCGGAAGAATTCACGGTGAACGCGAGTCCAGACAAGACGACCATCCGTATCAATGTTAATCTTGGTCACCCCCAATTTCGCTGCAGGGAGGTACTCATTTTCATCCACTCCACAAGCACTCGGATCGAGTTTTCCACCGGCGGCATTGATTCGTTCAACTTCCGATTTGGGAACGCTGGAACTTCCGTGCATGACGATCGGGGTTCCATGAATTCGTTTTTGAATCGCTTCAATCACATCAAATCGGAGCGATTGATGACCTTTGAATTTGTATGCCCCATGACTTGTGCCAATCGCAGCAGCAAGGGAGTCGCAACCGGTGAGTCTGACGAATTCGACGGCCTCTTCTGGATTGGTGAGACAAGCATGTCCTTCATCGACTTGGATATCCTCTTCAACTCCTCCAAGTTGACCGAGTTCGGCTTCGACACTGATCCCCTTTTTATGGGCGAGATCGACGACTCGTTTCGTGATCGCGACATTTTGTTCAAAGGTTTCATGAGAGGCATCGATCATCACGGAGCTGTAAAAGCCGGAGTTAATACAATCGATACAGGCCTCCTCATCCCCGTGATCGAGATGAACGGCAAAAATGGCCTCGGGGAAGATTTCAGAAGCGGAACGGATGATCGCTTCGAGCATCCGTTTATCGGTATATTTTCGAGCTCCTTTGGAAATTTGGATAATGAAAGGGGCTTTGGATTGAATACAACCTCGGAAAAGTCCCATGGTTTGCTCGGCATTGTTAATATTGTAAGCGCCGATGGCATATTTTCCGTAAGCAAGTTTGTAAAGTTCTGCGGTTGTGACGATCATAATCGAAGCTCCTTTTGATATTTCTCTGCGATCTAACCAGTAAGAGGAATAGGCGTCAATCCATGATTATTTTGAGTCGAAGGGCCGATCAAAAGAATCATTGAGATATCGAAGAGGGGATGATAAGGTCATCGCCATGCGATTTTACTTTTTAATCCTCCTCTCAGGAGTGTTTAGTTCTTTGTGGGCCGCTCCGATAGAAAATGGAATCCCTGCAAAGGAGGCTCTGAAAAGGCTTAAGGAGGGAAATCAACGTTTTGTCGAAGAGCGTGTGATAAGGCCGAACCAAACCTATGAGCGAATGATGAGGGTCTCAGAGGGGCAACATCCTTTTGCCTCTATTTTAAGTTGTTCTGATTCACGAGTTCTTCCGGAGATGTTGTTTGATCAAGGATTAGGGGATCTTTTTGTTGTTCGGATCGTTGGAAATGTCGCAGACACCGATGAGATCGGGTCATTGGAGTATGGGACCGGTCATCTGGGATCGCAGTTGATTGTCGTCCTCGGTCATTCTAAATGTGGCGCTGTCACAGCGGTTGCGAACGGGAGTTCGATGGGGGGACATATCCCTGCGCTGGTTGACAACATTATTCCTGCCGTAAAGAAAGCAAGGGGGGAGGGAATTAAGGAGGAGGGGCTCATCGATCGTGCGATTGAACTCAATGCTTTTCAAGGGATCGAGGATATTTTAATTCGGAGTAAAGAGATTCGTCATTTGGTCTTTCACAAAAAAGTAACCCTCGTTGCCGCCGTCTACGATGTTTCGACGGGACGAGTGAAATGGATGGGAGAGCATCCTGAGCAATCGCGCCTCTTAAAGTTTTTTGAGGCGGAGATGCGAATTCCGAAAATAGCGGAGGGCTCTCAATCCTCAGAGGCTCCAGAGAAAAAAGTCTCTCAAGCTCCTTTAACCTCAAGGGAGCCGGTGAAAGCCGAGGGCTCTCTGAATGAAGAAAAGCCATAGCTTCTGGTGATTTTTTAAAGTTCTGTTACGGTAGAGAGTATGAGTTCTGCAAATGATTTTTATGAATCGGGAAATTGCGCTTTAGCCATTGGGGAATTGGCGGAGGCCGAGGGGGAGTTTCGGAAGGCGACCTTGGCCGACCCTCACTATTTTGATGCGTGGCACGCCTTGGGAATGGTTCTTTACAAACAAAATAAATATCCGGAAGCGATTGAGGCTGGATTAAAAGCAGTGGCGATCGAGCCAAATGATCAGATGGGATGGACGAGTCTTTCGATCGCCTATATGCGCAATGGACAGGTACCAGAGGCCGAAGATGCAAGCGCAAAAGCCAAAGTGATCTCTTGGGGTGGGAAGGTCGATAAGATGCAAAAAGAGGAAACGAAGCCGTAATTTTTGATCAATCAATTGTTGAATCTTATTTTTTGAGAAATTCTTTTGGGTTTTTTCGAGTTCTTTTTTTGATGAAGGTGGCAAAGTATTGTGAAGTTGAAAATCCAAGATCAAAAGCAACCTCTGTCACTGTGGCTCCTGGTTTTTGAAGTTTCTCAATTGCACGTTGGAGTAACACTTTCTCGATATAGTCGTGGGGAGAGGTTCCTACCTCTTTTTTAAAGCGCAGAATGAGACGAGAAACAGAAAGACCGGTGACTTTTTGAAGGCTCGCTAAAGAGATCTTTTGCTCCTGTTTATGAATGAGATCTAAGACGTGTTGAATCGAAGGAGAAATTTTTCTTAAAAAGGGAGCCTCTGCATGATCAACAATTTTTAATAAAATAGAGTCGATTTGATGTTGCGTCCGTATTTTATTTAAAGGAGTTAAAGGGGACTGTGCGAGCAGTAGAAGATTTTTAAAAAGGTGATCGAGTGGAGTCGAAGGAGAGAAATGCCGTCTTGGTATTTGAAGGACTTTTTTAAAAAGCGGGTTAAAATGAGTTGAAAGTTTTTTTCGAAGTCTTGGAGAGAGAGGGGGGCCAATAATGAGCCAATAGAGGAATCCTTTTGTTTGGAGATAGCCTCCTGTTGAGTGGATTTCATTGGGAAAAGTAATAAAGAAATCTCCACCTCTAACACTATAGTATTGATTGTTTATATGATAAACTTGATCGCCACTCACGAGATAACATATTTCGAGACATTCCTGATGGTGATGCGGCGGGAGCTCCCCTTGGGAGTCTGTATAAAGATATCGACCAATCATCGAGGAGGATGAAAACCCAAAGGGGTGAAGAGAGGCCGTTGTTCTCTTCAGGGTTTTTATTTTCATGTTCAATAAATGATCGTGTAAATATCTTGAAAGCCAAGTCGAATTCATTGAGTTAATTTGATTTCATGAGCAACAAAACAGTCAATCAACCCGAAGTAACATCGGATAAAACGAATATCTCAATCCAATGGTATCGAACAAAGCTAGATCGAGAGACCTTTAAAGCGCTTCATCAAAAAAACGATCGTCAGGGATGGATCCAAGCAGGAGGCTACTTACTGATTATTTTAGCAACAGGAGGGGTCTCTGCCTACTGTGCGATCCACTCTTTATGGATAGGGCTCGTGATTTCAATGGCATTACATGGGACGATCTGTGCATTTATGATTAATGCGGTTCATGAGTTGACTCATGGGACGGTTTTTAAGACAAAAGCATTGAATTCAATCTTTGCCCATCTATTTGCATGGATTGGATGGATTAATCACGAGGTATTTACGGAGAGTCACCTTCGACATCATCGATTCACGCTTCATGATCCTGATGACTCCGAGGTTGTTCTTCCGATTCGAATTGTGATTAAACAGTTTTTTACGAAAGGATTTATCGATCCGATCGCAATGTGGAACGCAATTGCAGACATGGCGCGCTACTCGATGGGTCGTTTTAAGGGAGATTGGGAAAAGGAGCTTTTTCCGGAAGGATCAGAAAATCAAGTTAAACCGATTCGCTGGGCGAGAATTCTTTTCATCGGACATAGCATTGTGCTTGCAGCCGCATTTTATCTTAACCTTTGGTGGCTTCCCCTTCTTGTGACATTAACTCCGTTGTATGGGTCAGCATTATTTTTTCTTTTAAATAACACCCAACACATCGGCTTAAAAACTCATGTGCCAGACTTTAGGCTTTGCTGCCGAACTATTTATATTCCTCCCGTATTAGAGTTTATTTATTGGAATATGAACTATCATGTTGAACATCATATGTATGCCGCCGTTCCTTGTTATAATCTCAAAAAATTACATCAGAAGATTCGTCACGATCTGCCTCCGATTTGCAATGGGATCGTTGAGGCTTGGGTTGAAATTGGCTACATTCAACAAGTTCAAAAAGAGAATCCTAATTATCAACATGTTTATCAACTCCCTTAAAACCCAGATTCTGCGTTACGAATCGATTGTATCTGTAAAGCATGTCACCAGAATGGTGATGAGAAATGGAGCGCCGCTGGTTTTGATCCGCAGTAGTTGAAGCGAAGGAGGACCCAGCGGCATGGATCAGAGGTGAATTTGAGGGACGTAGAAGAAAATCACTTGCAGAGTCAGGTAACCGGATTAGTTTTCTGATCTATGAATAAAAAATGGCTCTTTTCTCTCGGATGTTTGGGAATTCTAATTTTTTTAGGAGTAGCCGTTCTATTATGGGGAGTGGGAATTTATAATAGCCTCGTGACGAAGGATCAAGCTTGCAATGCACAGTGGTCGCAAGTGGAAAATGTTTATCAACGACGAGCCGATCTAATTCCTAATTTAGTTTCGACGGTTTCTGGAGCAGCCAATTTTGAGAAATCGACACTCACCGAGATCACAGAGGCACGGGCACAGGTCGGACAGGTGAAACTCAATGTCGATGGCAAAACTCCCGATACAGCTAATTTCGCCGCTTTTCAAAAGGCACAGGATGGACTCTCCTCCGCGCTCTCTCGATTAATGGTCGTCGTGGAGCGTTATCCGGATCTAAAAGCAAACGAAGGATTCATGGGTCTTCAGGCCCAACTCGAGGGAACGGAAAATCGGATCTCGGTTGAAAGAGGGCGCTTTAATGAGGTCGTTCAAGAGTTCAATACCGGTGTTAAACGATTTCCCGCCGTTTTAATTGCAGGAATTTTAGGGTTTAATCCTAAGCCCTATTTCCAAGCGACGGCAGGGGCAGAAAAAGCGCCAGAAGTGAAATTCGACTTCCAAAAGAAATAATGGAGCCGTACTTTTTTATCCTTCGTTGGATAGCGCCATCCATTTGAATGGCGTAAATCGAGTGTGGTAAGTGATGTTGAACGGTTCTACGGATAAAAAAGGATTTTATAAATTCATGAAATTGAGGTCCTTTTTTTATTCTGTTTTTACACTGATGGCTCTTTGGAGTTCGATTCTATTTTTGCGTGGGGCCGAGGTGATCCCTCCCGCGCCGACGCGTTACGTGGTGGATGAAGCGAGGGCGCTACAAGCGTCCACGGTGGATTCATTAAACGCCACATTAGAGGCGTTCGAACGGAAGAGTTCGAATCAAGTGGTGGTCGCCATCTATCCGAAGATGCTTTCCGATTCCTCGATTGAGGATTATACGGTTCGAGTCGCTCAAAAGTGGGGAATTGGTCAGAAGAAAAATGATAATGGGGTCGTGCTTTTTATTTTTTTACAAGATCGCAAAATGTATATTCAAGTCGGCTACGGACTTGAAGGAGCGCTTCCGGATTTGCTTTGCCGTCAAATCATTCAAAGAGAGATTATCCCTTATTTTAAAAAGGGGGAGATGGAGCGGGGTATCGTTGGCGGAGTCCAAGCGATCCTTCAAGCGACTCAAGGGGAATATAAAGGAACGGGAAAAACCGTGGGGAACGGAAGGCAAGGAAAACAAGTCAATTTAGGGACCATGCTTATTGTTTTGATTGTAATTTTTATTTTTATTCGACTCATTGGATCCTCTCAATCGATCTCTTATATGGGACCGGGACGACGTTATGGAGGCTCGAGCGGATGGGGCGGCGGCGGCGGTTTTGGAGGAGGAGGAGGTTTTGGTGGCGGCGGGGGGAGCTTTGGGGGGGGTGGATCAGGAGGATCATGGTGATTTATGAAAGTTGAAACATTTCATCAAAAATTAAATGAGCCACGGGTCGTTTTTGCGATCCAAGAGGCGGAGCGAAAAACCTCAGGAGAGATCCGTGTTTTAATTTCGAAACGCAAGATCGAGGATCCGGTGTCGGAGGCTCAGAAAGTATTTCTTCGGGAGAGAATGGATCAGACCGCGGAGAGAAATGGGGTCCTCATTTTGATCTCCCCACGATCCCAAAAATATGCCGTGATTGGGGATCAAGGAATCACGGAAAGAGTTGGCAATCGTTTTTGGGAGGAGATCGTCTCCTCCATCGGTATTTATTTTAAGAACGAAGATTTTACGACCGGAGTCGTTGAAGCGATTGAAAAGATTGGGGAGTCGCTCGCAATCCATTTTCCGAGAAAAAACAATGATCAGAATGAGTTGAATAATGAGGTGATTCGAGATTAGGGTATTAGGGGTGCTTCTCGTTTTCAGTAGAATCGATAGGGTGAATTTAAGAGAAAAATTAAAACAATTCTCACGCCACGCCGCGACGCCGCAACGTCAGAAAGGGAGAGGATCGTGAGCTCTTTCCTATCGGCGCCTCCTTTGTCGGCTGCCGCCTCCCGAGAATCTCTCCCGTTTCTTTGAAAAAAGGAATTTCAAAAAACGATCGAGTTTCTCTGGAGGGGATCGGTTTCACCTCTCCTCGGAAAGAG
>CAMCYL010000022.1 GCA_945883905.1 Akkermansia muciniphila
CCCCTTTTATCAATCGCTAACCCTTTTTTGATCTTCTCTTACCATCTCTTTCCTCCCCAAGGCGACCCTCATGCCTTTTTCATGCTTTCTTGCATTCCTTAGAGATTTTTTTCTTTATTTTTTTGTTCTAATGCAAGAAATGGGTTTAATCAAGCGGAGGAGTTGGCCCTCGTGCTCTCTGCTCAGGTAAAAATTGAGGTTTGGAATTGTTTGAGTCGTTCTCTGGAAAGTGTTTCGCAAGCGATGCAGGATCGACAGAACCGTTTGAAGGGGCCCCGTAAAGCTTTTGAGTTGATGAGGAGGTTTGACGTTGAGGGGCGATCCCTGCTAATCATAGATGATGTATTAACAACAGGAACCACTGCGAATGAGTGTGCTCGAGTGCTGCGCGAAGCAGGGGCTCGGTACGTTGCGGTGTTGACTGTGGCGAGAGGAGTTTAAAAATGAAAAAGCGTAAAGGTATCCCTGAGGGACTTTGGACGAAATGTGAAAACTGTAATGAGATGCTGTATGCTCAAAAGTTACAAGAGAATCAATTAGTTTGTCCAAAGTGTGATCATCATCATTCGATCTCGGCCCATGATCGACTCGATTTTCTTTTAGATCCGGATAGTTTTCAAGAGATGGATGAAATGATGGAGACGAAGGATGTTCTTCAATTTACCGGAACGGCCTCTTATACAGATCGATTAAAGCATTACCAAAAAAAATCAGGAATCCAAGAGGCCTTGGTGAGTGGATTAGGGAAAATTGAGTCGATTCCGATTTCTATTTCAGTGATGGAGTTCGCGTTTTTAGGGGGAAGTATGGGATCTGTCGTTGGAGAGAAAATTACAAGATCGATTGAAATGGCGACGCAAAATAAAATTCCGGTCATTATTGTTTCTGCTTCTGGAGGGGCTCGAATGTATGAGGGGATGTTGAGTTTGATGCAGATGGCAAAAACCAGCGGCGCTTTATCCCGACATTCTGAAAAGAAGCTTCCCTTTATTTCGGTTTTAACCCATCCGACGATGGGGGGAGTCACGGCTAGTTTTGCTTCGCTGGGAGATTTGATTATTGCAGAACCGAAAGCGATGGTTGGATTTGCTGGGGCGCGGGTCATTAAAGAGACGACATTGCAAGATTTGCCTGCTGGATTTCAGACATCTGAATTTTTATCGGATCATGGATTAGTCGATTTGATTGTTCCACGACTTCAGATGCGTTCTGTTTTGGCGAATCTTTTGACCTATTTAGGTCACGCTCCGGTGTGATCGAGAATGGCTCATCGGATTCATTTATTGACCGAGCTTGTTGCAAATCAAATTGCCGCAGGAGAGGTGATTGAGCGGCCGGCTTCAGTGGTCAAGGAGTTGGTTGAAAATGCGATCGATGCGGAGGCGACGCAAATCGATTTGGTCGTTAAGGGAGGGGGACGATCATTGATTCAAGTGACGGATAATGGTTTTGGCATGAGTCGAGATGATGCATTGCTTTGTTTGGAGCGTCATGCGACGAGTAAAATTCGGACGGGAGAGGATTTAAAGGCACTTCATTCTTACGGTTTTCGAGGAGAGGCAATGCCCAGTATCGCTTCTGTTTCACATTTTCGATTGAAGACCTGTGAGCCGGCGGCGGTGGCGGGAACGGAGATTGTGGTCGATGGGGGAAAGATAATTTCGGTTCAAGAGGTTGGAATGGCGACGGGCACACAGATGGAGGTTCGCTCTCTTTTTTATAATCTTCCGGCGCGTCGAAAGTTTATGCGAACGGAGGCGACGGAGTTGGCGCATGTGCAGCATCAAGTGATTTTATCGGCTCTAGCTCGTCCTGAGGTGGGGTGGCGATTGATGTATGAGGATCAGGAGCCGAAGATTTGGCCTCAGGGACAAGATTTACAGCGCCGATGTGCGACGATTTTTGGGGCGAGTTGGGTGAAGGAGATGATCGAGGTTGATCATCGAGGGGGGGGATTTCGTTTGTGGGGAATTTTAGGAAGACCAGGGACCAGTCGATCGAATCGTGCCGAGGAGTTTTTCTTTGTGAATCAACGTCCGGTCGATTCTAAGGCGCTTCATTATGGAGTGCTTGAGGGATATCATAATAGTTTAATGAAGGGGCGATATCCGTTGTGTGTCCTTTTTTTTGAAATTGATCCCGCCGAATTGGATGTGAATATTCATCCTGCAAAACGAGAAATTCGTTTTCATCAAGAGCATGGGGTTCGACGATTTGTAGTTGAGGCGGTTCAAAAAGCGATTGGGGGAGCTCAGGCAGGACCCGTTCCGATTTATACCCCTTTAACTCCGGCGACAGTGAGTCATTCGACGACTATCCAGAGTGATGTTCGTGTGAGCACTTCTTCAGAAGCGGTTCGTCCGATGAGTTTGGATTTACAAGAGGAAAAAGGATTTGATGCTGCGACTTCGGTGTTATCGAGCGCCTTTACCCCAAGTCGATCTTCCGAGGTTATTCCTTTAAGAGAGCTATCCATTCGAGTTCATGGATGCGTCGGGGGATTGTATTTAACAGGAGAGTGTCCAGAGGGGATGATATTAATTGATCAACATGCGGCGCATGAACGAGTATGGTTTGAAAAACTACTTCATCAAATGAAGGAAAATAAAGTCTCCTCTCAAAAGCTCCTTATTCCCGTGACAATTCAAGTGACTCCTCCGGAATCAGATTTTTTAATGCGTGAGTTAGAGGATTTAAATCGGATTGGATTGGGAATTAGTCTTTTTGGAGCTCATACATTTTTAGTGGATTCGATCCCTTCCTTATTTCGAACTAAAAATATCGAGGGATTTATTCGTCATTTACTTGTGGATCTTCAGGAGGAGGGGGGGGAGACTCGGAAGCGGCGATTATTGAGCGAGGAGACGATTACAAAAAAGGCCTGTCGTCAGGCGGTGAAGGCGAATGATCCATTGAAACCGGAGGAGTGGAATCAATTAGTGAAGGACCTACTTGCCTGTGATTTTCCATATACCTGTCCTCACGGTCGGCCCACTTTGATTTTAATGAAGTGGAGTGAAATGGATCGAAAGTTTGGACGCGTGGTTTAACTCATTTCCTGTTTTTCTCTTTCGCTTAAGGCTAATAGCTTCTAGCCAATAGCTGTTCTTTTCCCCCCTTCGCCCATGCCGTCAAACCATCGGCGCTCCATTTTTTAATTCCAAGAGTAGAATATGATTTTATCAACGGGAGGGAGCCTAACATAGAGAAGAACGTTTGTTTGATTTTAAGTCGATTCTATCGTACGGTGATTTTTATGAGTAATCCTATCTGTCCGATGTGTGAGATGAATGAGGTGATTGAACATTCTGAGCGTTGGGAGTGTGTGACTTGCGGACATGAATGGGAACGTGAGTCTGAGGGATTTAAGGCGCGAGTCGTGAAGGATGCGTACGGAAATGTGTTAGTGGATGGCGATTTAGTTTCCTTAATTAAAGATTTGCCACTGAAAGGTTCTTCGCAGGTTTTGAAGACGGGTGCAAAATCAAAAACGATTAAGTTGGTCGATGGGGATCATGAGATCTCTTGTAAAATTGAAGGGATTGCAGTCGGTTTGAAGGCCTGTTTTGTTAAAAAAGTGATGAACTGATTTTTTTCTTTAAAGGGATTATTCAGAAAGGAGTCTTTCTACTCGAGCGTCGAGTTTTCCTTGGTCGATTTGAATGAGAATCGTTTTTCCGATGAGGTTTTGATGGGGTTCTCGAACGAGAGCCCCTTTTTCATCAGTGACCCAAGCGAATCCTCGTTTTAAGGTTTGTTGTGGACCGAGGGCGCGAAGACGTTGTTCGAGCGATTTTATTCGATCTCGTTTCTGTTGAATGGCATGGCGTGGATTAAGTGCTGTCCATAGAAGCTGTTTTTTTTCAAAGCGGAATTTTTTATGAGCGAGGGCATGGGTTAAGCCAAGTCGGATTGATTCTTGAAGATCATCGACCTTTTGTTGATAAGCGTGAACGAGTCGTATCGGTTCACGAAAAAGAGCGCTTTGGGCGAGGCGTTTGAGTCGTTCGGAATGGATGCTGATCGTTTGCCTAACTCCTCGATGTAATCGGGCTCCGAATTGGGAGATGAGTTCTCGCCATTCCTTCCAATCTCGAGTGAGGAGTTCGGCGGCTGCTGAGGGAGTGGGGGCGCGAAGGTCGGCGACAAAATCGGCAATTGTAAAATCGGTTTCATGACCGATTGCAGAGATTGTCGGGATTGAGCAATGGGCGATCGCTCGGGCGAGGTTTTCATTATTAAATTCCCAGAGATCCTCAAGGCTTCCTCCTCCTCGAGCGAAAACAAGCAGGTCGACCTTAGACTCCTGTTCAAAGGCATGAATGGCTTTAATGATTTCGCTGGCGGCGCCTTCACCTTGAACACGGACTCCACGGATTTGGATCAGGATTCCTGGAGCACGACGTTGAAGGATACGATTGAAGTCTTGAATTACAGCTCCTTGAAGCGACGTAATGATTCCGACTGTTTCTGGGAAAAGTGGGAGTGGTTTTTTGCGATCTGTTTCAAAAAGGCCTTCGTTCATGAGTTTTTGTTTGAGGGCCTCGAACTGCTGTTGGAGAGATCCTTGACCTGCGGCTTCAAGCGATTGAATTTGCAATTGGTATTGGCCTCTTGCTTCGTAAACAGTGATTCGACCTCTGGCTTTGACTTGAACTCCCTCTTTTAAAGGAAAGGGGATACGAGAGGCTTCTGCACGAAACATGACCGCGCTGAGAACGGCAGATTCATCTTTGATTGTAAAGTAGAGGTGACCAGAGCCGGGAGAGCGATAGTTTGAAATCTCACCTAAGACAGTGACTTGTGTGAATTTTCCTTCGAGCAGTGAGCGGATAGAGCGAGTCAGTTCTGAGACTGATAAAACAGTTTCCCGTTCAGGAGGGTTAAAGAGATCCATTGGCGTAAAATATCAGAAATTTGATCAAATACACGGATAAATGAAGGGAGGGGTATTTTGAGGTTGATTCTTAAGAAGATCAAAATAGTCTCTCCGTATATCCTTTATGGCTTCATTTGTACGAGTATGGATCTCTTTTGCTGAGTCGGCATCACCTTCTATTTACGAGTTAGGTGATAAAACGATGCTCATCGGTCGTGATGAGAGTTGTGATATTCCTGTGATCGATGCGAGCGTGAGTCGTAATCACGGGTCGGTTTCATTTGAGGCCGGTCAATATATTTTGAGAGATCATGGATCGAGCAACGGGACGTTTGTGAATGGCGAGGCGATTCGAGTTCATCTCTTAAATCAAGGGGATACGATACGATTTGGGGAGATTGTTTTCCTTTTTCAAGAGGGAGAGGTAAGTCCAGAGCTTGCTCAACAGCTTCAAGAGAAGGCGAGGCCGAATTTAGAGCTCACTTCGGCTCAGCCGCTCCGTCAAGTGCCGGTTCCTCCCCAGCAGAACAATCCGGTGAAGGTGATGATTTCAAATCAGACGCAGGAGGAGAAACTAATCCCCCCAAGCGCTCGTCATAATACATCGAGAACGATTCCTATTGCGTTGTCAAAATCAGGGGATCAAGTTTCGAAAACAAAGGTAAAACAAACCGCACAATTGGCCGCTGATGACTCATTTATCTCTTATGTTTTTGGGTGTAGTGGAATTTTAGGAGTTATTCCTGCGATTTTCTATGGGCACAAAGCCAATCCAGTGACTCCTGAGGAGGAGAGTCATCAGACCAAAGGATTGTCATTGGGTTATCTATTTTTGTTTTTATGGGGAATTGGCGTGCTCTTTTTTTGGATCTATGGGGACAAGCTTTCATTTAAGGCAGAGGCGCAAGAGGTGCCTGTGGTATTGACGGTCCCTCAATTTAAAAATGGACTTCAACTTCTTCAAGGTCCGGTGATTTGGAGTCCGACGCGTAAGCAAGTCCAAGTCGCCTTAGATAAGCATAAGCAGCCTGAAGATCCTAAAGAATTGCGTGGTTTTAAGCAGGTCTATGGGGAGCTTTTAGCTCATTGGGGTAAGGGTTTAGTGGTTTGTGAACCGGAGCTTTTGAGAGTGATTCCTGCTTTTAGTGAGAAGGATCAACTTAAGTTTGTGATGGAGGATTTTTTAACGAAGCCTAATTTCTTAGACTATAATAGTACGGTTGTTCCGGAGAAAAAGGATCCGATCAGTCATTATTTAATTCCTTCCTTAAGTTCATGGATGTTTTTTGCAAGAGATCAGAATTTAACCGCTAAAATAGAACGATTTAATGGGGAGGAGTTTCCATGGAGGAATGCGTATCGGGGACTGAAGTGGATAGGGCCTCGATTTGATTATAATGTGAGTCAGATTCCCCAAATAAGAATTTTAGTTATTTTAAAGCCTGGATCCTCTCTTTATCCTTTGACGATTCATACTCGAGAAGGGACCTTGAATAGTGATTATAGTCAAAAATATCGGATTAACTATATTCCTGCTGAATATTTAGCGATTGTTGTTTATGTGAATCAAAGTCGTGAACTGTTAGCGATTCATACGAATTCAACTGTTTTTGAAGATGCACAAAAGGAGCTGAGAGCCCAATCGTTGATTCGGGCTTCGCTTTCAACGATTGTTGATAAAAAAACGGAAGACGAGATGATTATCCCAAGTTCATTTTCTTTAGTTCCACTTTCAGAGGCACTTCGAGAATATCCGATTGTCGTTCCTACTCCTTAGCTTTTTAATAGGGAGTTTTCGATGAATATTTCTGCGGCATTGTTAATGGCTCCTGGATTTGAAGAGATAGAGGCCATTACTTGTCTCGATCTTTTACGAAGAGCATCCATTCCGATCGTCTCTGTCGGTCTTTCAGACGGAGTCATTATGGCATCACGAGAGACGAGGCATATTGCTGATTTAGCGTTTGAGGAGGTCGCGGAAAAAACGTGGGATCTTTTGATTCTTCCTGGGGGAGCCGAGGGGGTTGTGAATCTAAGGAAAGAGGATCGAGTTCGTCAAATGGTGTTACGTCATTCTCAGCAGAGAAAATGGGTTGCTGCTATTTGTGCCGCTCCGACCTTATTAGCGGAGTGGGGATTATTACAGGATCAGCGATTTACTTGCCATCCAACAGTTCAGAGCACGATTCAGGCCAGTGGCTTAGAGTTAGATCAGCGGGTTGTTGTGAGTGGTCATTTCATTACAAGTTTAGCGGCAGGGAGTTCGATCGAATTTTCATATGAAATAATTCGACAATTGAGAGGGGAGGAGAGCGTTCGACAAGTGAATCGAGGGGTTTGTTTTAAGGAATCAGATAAAATTTAACTTTATTTAAAACAATGAATATAAATGATACGGCAAAAAGTTTTCAAAGAATTAAAAAAAATCTCTCGTTTTGGGGATGGTTTTTGATCGCTATTATGGGGTTGAGTTCTTTTATTGGGATTGGAAAATATCGGGGGGAGGAGATTAATGCGTTGTGGATTGTGATCGCTTCGGTTTGTGTATTTTCGATTGCGTATCGGTTTCACTCTAAATGGTTAATGACAAAAGTATTAATGGTGGATGAGACGCGTATTCCTCCCTCAAAATCATTAGAAGATGGAAAGGACTTTATTCCGACCAATAAGTGGGTTGTTTTTGGACATCACTTTGCGGCGATTGCAGGGCCTGGACCTTTAGTCGGACCTGTTCTCGCGGCTCAGTTCGGTTATTTACCAGGGATGCTATGGATTTTGATTGGGGCCGTTTTAGGGGGAGCCGTTCATGATTCTATTATTTTATTTTGCTCGATTCGTCGCCAAGGAAAATCATTGGGTCAGATGATACGTGAGGAAATAGGGCCCGTGGCTGGTTTTTTTTCATTAGTCGGTGTTTTGGTGATTATGGTGATCTTACTCGCTGTTTTAGCGATGGTCGTCGTGAAGGCGTTGGCAGAGAGTCCGTGGGGGCTCTTTACTGTGACGGCGACCGTGCCGATTGCAATGGTGATGGGATTAGCGATGAAGAGTAATCGATTCTCCTTGAGGTCGGTGAGCCTCTTTGGGTTTATCGGATTACTTCTTTCGGTTTATGCGGGACGCTATATTCAAGGAAGTATCTTCGAGTCTACTTTCACTTTAAATGAAAAGACATTAGCGATCGGATTGATGGGGTATGGACTTTTAGCCTCTGTATTGCCGGTTTGGTTGCTTTTGGCTCCTCGGGATTATCTTAGTTCATTTATGAAAATTGGTGCCGTAGCGATGCTCGGTGTTGCGATCATTTTTTTAGCCCCGGTGCTTCATATGCCCTCCATCACATCATTTATTGATGGGACGGGTCCGGTTTTTGCGGGACCGGTTTTTCCCTTTTGCTTTATCACAATTGCTTGTTCGGCGATCTCCGGATTTCATGCCTTGATCGCCTCTGGGACGACCCCAAAACTTTTGGAAAATGAAAGAGATATTCGGATTGTTGGCTACGGATCTATGGTTGTGGAGATGTTGGTGGGAATCATGGCTTTAATTGCAGCCTGTACATTAGAGCCAGGGCAATATTTTGCAGTAAATATGAAAGGGGAGGCGGCAGCGGTGGTGAAACAGGTGACAGAACTTGGATTTCCTGTGACAGAATTGGAGATGCAACAACTTGCTGATGAGGTGGGAGAAAAGACAATGATCGGAAGGACCGGAGGGGCCCCCACCTTTGCCTTAGGAATGGCGCAGATGCTCGCGGGTTGGTTTAAAAATAAAGAGATGTTAGCGGTTTGGTATCATTTTGCGATTATGTTTGAGACCTTATTTATTTTGACCACAATTGATGCTGGGACACGGGTAGGGCGATTTTTATTTCAAGATTTATTGGGTTCAATTCGTCCTGCTTGGGGGAGAACTGACTCATTATGGGGGGCTTGGCTTGGCAGTCTTTTATTTGTCGGAGGGTGGGGTCTACTTCTTTATCAAGGGGTGATCGATCCCTTGGGAGGAATTAACTCCCTTTGGCCGATTTTTGGAGTTGCAAATCAGCTTTTAGCGGTCATTGCTCTCGCTTTAGGGACAACATTTTTAATCAAGATGGGGCAAGTTCGTTATCTAGCGGTGACCTTAATTCCTTTGATTTGGCTTGTGATCGTGACGATGAGCGCCGGTTGGATGAAGATCTTTAGCGATGACCCTCGACTTGGATTTTTAAAAGCGGCGGAAAAATATCGTTTCCTCCTCGATCAAGGAGGAACGATGGAGCAGATCTCTCTTTGGAAGATGCAGATTGTGAATCAGCAGATCAATGTGATATTGACCTCTTTTCTTCTGATTCTTTGTATTTTGATTCTCACGCTCTTCGTTGTTCAGTGGATTAAGAGATGGATGAAGGGAATGAGATCTTAGATTGATGAAATGCTTTACGATGACTTTATTTTAACGAAAAATTTCTTTCCGGACTTTAAAATCTGTGAAGTGGATCCGAGAGTTAGATTTACTTTGGAATCTGTGATCTTCTCTCCATCAAGTGTCACCGCTCCGGCTTGAATGAGACGTCGAGCTTCAGCTCCGCTGGGAGCCGCTCCCACTTCTTGAAGAAGTTTAACGATCCAAATTGGATTTTCAGAGATTATTTTTTCTTCGAGATCGGCTTGAGAGAGGTCTTTTTTGGAAAACTTTGTTTCAAAATCTTCGCGTGCTTGTTGGGCCGCTTCAGCGCTATGAAATCGGCGAATGATCGCCATCGCGAGCTCCTTTTTAGCCTCCATAGGATGATCGGGAGCCGGGTGATCAAGTCCGTAGTGAATTCCGAGCATCGGTCGCCATAATGACATGGTTTCATCGGAGATGGACATTGTTTTACCGAACATTTCCGAGGGTGATTCTGTAAGACCAATATAATTTTGGAGAGATTTCCCCATTTTCTTAATTCCATCGGTTCCGACAAGAATTGGTAATACCATTACGACTTGAGGCTCTTGATCCGAAGCTCTTTGGAGATCTCTCCCGACGAGGTTATTAAAAAGTTGATCATTCCCTCCCAACTCGACATCGGATTGAATCATCACTGAATCGTATCCTTGCATCAGGGGATATTGAAATTCAGTTAAGGTAATCGAGGTTCCTTCGGTATAGCGTTTTTTGAAATCCTCTCGCTCGAGGAGTTGAGAGACCGTGATCAGAGAGTTGAGGCGTAAGACATCGGCGTATCGAAATTCATCAAACCATTCGCCGTTGAAACGGACTTCTGTTTTGGTTTTATCAATGATTTTGAAGACCTGTTCGGTGTAAGTCTTTGCGTTTTCTTTGACTTGTTCTGGCGTGAGCGGGGGGCGTGTTTTCGATCGTCCTGTAGGATCTCCAATGCGAGCCGTATAATCACCGATGATGATGACCGCATGATGACCTAATTTTTGAAATTGAGCGACTTTATCGAGAACAACCGCATGTCCGAGATGAAGGTCGGGAGAGGAGGGGTCAAAACCGAGTTTGATTCGTAGAGTTCGACCTGTTTTAAGTTTTTCAAGAAGAGAGTCAGCAGAGATGACTTGGTTGGTTCCTTGAATCAGAAGATTGAGTTGTTCTTGAGCGTTCATGAGAGTGAGGAGAGGTATATCGATGAATTGAGGGAGAGTCAAAGTGAGTTTTAAAATGTGAAGTTTTTTGAAATATTTTTTAGAAATCGTTTTACGGGATCTATTTTGACGCTATAAACACTCTTTTAATGACGTCATGGACAAGAAAAGATTTGGTTTCTCTGAGGGAGCTCTCGGCTGAAGAGATTCGTTTAATTTTGGAGACAGGGAAGGCTTTTAAGGAGGTTTTAAGTCGCCCGATCAAAAAGGTACCTTCGCTTCGAGGGAAAACGGTGGTGAATCTTTTTGTGGAGCCGAGTACGCGGACTCGTATTTCTTTCGAGCTTGCGGCGAAGCGATTGAGTGCGGATGTCGTTTCGATGGTGAGTGAATCGAGTTCCATTAAAAAAGGGGAGACGCTCAAAGATACAGCTCTTAATTTGCAGGCGATGAATGTTGATTATATCATCCTTCGTCATTCGGCAGCAGGGGCGGCTCAATTTTTATCGGAGCGTTTAAAGGCGAGTGTGATTAATGCAGGAGATGGAGCGCATGAACATCCGACTCAGGGATTGCTCGATCTTTTCACGATTGCTGAACGAAAAGGGGACCTCAAGGGGTTGAAGGTCGTTATTTGTGGCGATATTCTTTTTAGTCGAGTGGCTCGTTCGAATATATGGGCTTTGACCAAATCAGGGGCCGAAGTGACCCTCGTCGGACCAAAGACCTTGGTTCCAGAAGACTTTCGAGGACTTGGGGTGAAAATTGAGTATGACTTTGATAAGGCACTTCCTCATGCCGATGTGGTGATGTTACTTCGAATTCAACACGAGCGTCAGCGTCAGGTGATGTTTCCTTCGGTTGGAGAATATATTTCCTTGTTTGGATTGACTAAAAAACGTTTTCAGAAATGTAAGTCAGATGTTTTGATCATGCATCCGGGACCCATCAATCGCGGGGTAGAGGTTGACAGTGAGCTTGCGGACGGACTGAATTCCGTGATTTTACAACAGGTGACAAATGGAATTGCGATTCGAATGGCGGTTCTTTATCTACTAGGAGGAGGCAAAGGTCCTCAGGAGTTAGTCTCATGATTCAAAATACTAAACCGCAAGATGCCCATAGTCCTTTTTGTTTACAAGGCGGGAGAATTATTGATCCTGCGAACGATCGCGATGCTGTCGGTGATTTGTATGTTTTAGAGGGAAAGATCGTTGACCCGACCAAGGTTCCGGCTTCAACGGAATGGAAAAAGATTTCGGTGGCTGGTAAAATTGTGACTCCTGGGCTTATTGATATCCATGTTCACTTACGTGAACCGGGCCAGTCTGCAAAAGAGACGATTGCGTCAGGAACGGCGACGGCAGCGGCGGGGGGATTTACTTCGATTGTGGCAATGCCAAACACAAATCCTCCGGTGGATGGACCGAATACGATTGCTTGGCTTTTAGATCGAATTGAAAAAACAGCATTGGTGAATGTCTTTGTCACGGGATGTATTTCTCAGAAAATGCAGGGAGAACTTTTGGCGCCGATTGGCTCGATGAAAAAAGCGGGGATTGTTGCGATTACAGATGATGGTCACTGTATTCAGAACAATGAACTCATGCGACGAGCCCTTGAGTACGCTTCGATGCTCGATCTTCCTTTGTTTGATCATTGTCAGGACTATTCTTTAACGGCAGGGGGAGTGATGAATGAGGGGTATTGGAGTACCGTTTTAGGACTTAAAGGATGGCCGGCATTGGCAGAGGAGATCATTGTTGGTCGAAATATATTGCTGGCAGAAATGACGAAGGCAAAAGTTCATTGTCAGCATTTATCCAGTATCGGATCCGTTCGAATGATTCGTGAGGCGAAAGGGAGAGGCGTTTCGATTTATGGAGAGGTGACACCCCATCATCTTTTTTTAACCGATGACAGTATTCAGGGCTATAATACGAATTTTAAAATGAATCCTCCCGTTAGAACGAAACGAGATCAAGAGGCCCTTAAGCAGGGGATTGCAGATGGAATCATCGAGATTTTGGCGAGTGATCATGCGCCGCATTGTCCTTATGAGAAAGAGGTCGAGTTTGATCAAGCCCCGTTTGGAGTCTTAGGGCTTGAGACTGAGCTTGCGATCTATATTAAAACATTGATTGATGAACAAGTGATTGACTGGAAACGAATGATTGCGATGTTGACGATTAATCCGGCGAGACTTTTGAAGTTGGACAAGGGAACGCTTTCCGATGGTGTGGATGCCGATATCACGGTCATTGATCCTGGGTTAGAGTGGGTAATTCGAGCGGAGGAGAGCCTTTCTCTTTCAAGAAATACCTGTTTCGATCAAGTTTCAGTGAAAGGAAGGGCGGTCAAAACTTTTGTTAAAGGAAATCTAATTTGGAGCATTTGAGGAGCCTATGAAAAAAGCAATTTTAGCCTTAGAAGATGGAACCTTATTTCATGGCCTCTCTTTTGGATCAGAGAAAGAGGGACTCGGGGAGGTCTGTTTTAATACCTCGATGACGGGCTATCAAGAGATTTTGACGGATCCTTCTTATCGCGGTCAGATCATCACGATGACCTATCCTCATATTGGAAACTATGGGGTCAATGAGTTGGATGTGGAGTCGGATCGAGTTCAAGTTTCTGGATTTGTCGTTAGAGAACTCTCACCAAGAAAGAGTAATTGGAGATCCGTGGAGTCGCTAGGAGATTATCTCAAGCGTTATGATGTTCCAGGGATTTCAGGGGTGGATACTCGTGCGCTGACGAAACACCTGAGGACACATGGAGCGATGAGGGGGGTGATTACGAGCGAAAAAATTTCTGATCAAGCGGCGATTGAAAAGGCGAAGTCCTTTAGTTATAGCGGTCGTGATTTTGTTCAGGAAGTGACCTGTAAGGCTCCTTATGATTGGGATCTGGACGGCCAGTTGAGTCGAAAGTGGTCCCTTGTTCAAGGGACTCGATCTCTTAACGCTCCTGCGCTCACTGGGGAGGATTATCGAATTCCGATTGCTCCGGTAAAATATAAGATCACGGCATACGATTTTGGAATTAAGTATAATATTCTTCGTCGACTCCGTCAGCACGGCTTTCAAGTGAAGGTTGTGCCCGCTAAAACCTCTGCGGCTGAAGTTTTAAAAGATAATCCTGATGGGATCTTTTTATCGAATGGGCCTGGAGATCCTGAGGCTTTGACTTATGCTCATGAGACCGTCCGCGAGCTTTTAGGAAAAAAGCCGATTTTTGGGATCTGTTTAGGGCATCAAATTACGAGTTGTGCCTTAGGGGGTAAGACATTTAAGTTGAAGTTTGGTCATCGTGGGGGAAATCAGCCGGTTAAAGATTTGCTGACGGGACGAGTGAATATGACCTCTCAAAATCACGGTTTTTCAGTTGATCCAGAATCCCTTCCCTCCAAGGAGGTAAGAGTGACACAAATTAATTTGAACGATCAGACCTGTGAGGGGATAACGCATCTTAAATATCCGCTTTTTACTGTTCAATACCATCCTGAAGCCTCTCCTGGACCCCATGATACCACTTATTTTTTTGAACAATTTGGTAAAATGATTGAAACTGGGAAGCCACTACTTTAGGATTTATTTATGCCAAGACTCATCGTTCAATCTGAAGAGCAAGCCGGTCAAATTTTTGACTTGAATGGAGAGGTGAGTCGCGTTGGTCGAATCAATGAAAATGAGATCGTGATTCAACATAAGAGTATCTCGAGTCACCATGCGGAGTTCGTACTCGATGGGAATGATTATTTAGTCAAAGATCTTGACTCAACAAATGGAACGAGAGTCAACGGGGAGCGGGTAAAATCAGTGAAGCTTCGTAAGGGGGATCTTGTTCGAGTGGGAAATATAGAGCTTATTTACGAGTCGGAATTTGCTCCTGATGTGAAGCCGTTACCGGATAAAACTCCGATCATTAACTTAGGGGGATGTGGGTTTAAGGGGCTTCCTCCTCACTTCATGAACTCTTCGTTAATACCGAAGGTAGTCAATGGAGCGGAAGGGGTGTCATTCCCTCTCGTTATTGGGTGGCTCGTTTTTGGGCTAGCGGCCTTTTTTTATATTTATAGGGTTTTTTTATCGTAAATAATGTAAAATTATACCTAGTATACTGATTTAAAGGTTTTTGGTTATAATTGTCTTGAATTTAGAACTGAATGCTTTAGCATTCCCCGACTATGAAGGTGAGTTACGTTTGTTTATTTTTATTGATATCTCCTTGGATCGTTTCCGATCTCATGGCTCAATCGAATGTTGCGGCAGGAAAAGAGTACCGAGCTCAAGAAACTCAAGGAGTTTCTGCTGCGAGCGAGACGAAATCGCAGACGAAGCGTCCGATCACCGTCACAGCTCAGTTACGTGAGGAGTATGATGATAATATTTTCACTACGAAAACAAACAAAAAATCACAATTTAAAACTCTTCTTGAGCCCTCTATTATCTATAATCTTCCTTTAGAAAATACACTTCTATCGGCTCGTTATAGTTATGGAATGACCTTTTTTCCAGATCGAGGAAAAGAGAATGTCGATCATCGACATGAATGGATTGGACGGATCGATCACTCTTTTTCATCCCGTTTTAATGTCGATGTCAGAGATCGCCTTCGTTATACACAGGAGCCGGATATTATTGGTGGGGATGCTCGTGCGAGACGAAATGATTCAACTTTTTTGAGTAATGTGGGATCGATCCAAGGGAATGCTCAGTGGACTCCAAAATTGGGTTCTGCGACGGTCTTTACAAATGATTGGTTGAGTTACGATGATTTGTCATTGGATCGAGAAATTGGGCGAATGGTCAATTCTTTGACGCACGATTTTCGCTATCTACTGACTCCGACAATTACAGTTGTTGCTGGGGCTCGAGCCTCGGATAATGATTATTTTTCGGCAAAGAAAGATTCAACAACCGTTGGAGCCAATTTTGGAGCCGATTACTCTTTAAGTCCCCAAATTACTGTAGGGGGTCGTGTTGGACCCTCTTTTACTGACTTAGATCAAGGCGGAAGTTATTTTAGTCCGTATGGAACAGTTTTTGGAAATTGGACTGTCGGGGCTCGTACCAATGTCGAAGCCAGTTATACTCATTCTGTTTCTGAAACAGATAATGGGACTTATTTCTTACAGGAATCCGATGTCTTTGTTTTGAATGGACGTTATCAATTTACTCCGCAAATTTACGGACGTCTCGGAGGTCGCTTAACACTTGGATCTTTTGATTCAGATTTGGGAGTAGGAGCAGGAAGACGTACGATTACTGAAAATGTTTTGGGGATGGATGGTGCTTTGGGGTATAAGCTTTCTCAATACATTGATTTTGAAGCCGGATATTCTTACAGTGTTGTTGCTTCAGATCAGACGAGTCGGGAGTTTGATCGTAATCAGCTTTATTTAAGTATTCGCGGAACTTATTAATCGAGTTGCGGAGTTTGTTGCTTGGATCTTGAGAGAAGCTGCAGGAAAATTTTGATAAGATTCAAGGTGATTTGTAGATCATGAGTGAGATGAGGTTTCCTCTGGTGCCTTGGAGTGAGTTTCAAAAACAACTCCCGAAAGATACTCTTTTTGATGGTAAAGCGTGGAGATCTGCGCCTGTGCCGCTTCAGCTTTCTGATCGTCATCTTGAGTTATTGGATCAATTAGGTCCCCTATTGGCGACTTTTGTTCGCTCTTGTAATTTACTTTACCGTCATAGTGTTGAAGGGAGGCGACCCCAATGGATCTCTCAGTGGATGGATTATGGAAAGCCACAGGAGCTTATTGAAATCTCTCGTTCTGCGATATGGAAAAATGAGATTCCTCAAGTGCTTCGGCCTGATTTAATTTTAACGGAGGAGGGTTTTGCTCTTTGTGAAATTGATTCGATTCCCGGAGGGATCGGCTTGACGGCATGGCTTCAAGAGACTTATTCGAAGTTAGGATTTCCGATTTTAGGAGGAGATTTTGGAATGCGGGTTGGATTTCAGTCTGTATTTCCAGAGGGAGAGGTCTTTATCTCTGAGGAAGCTTCCGATTATCGACCTGAGTTTGAGTGGTTGTGTGGGGTCGAACGGGTGAAAAAAGCGGAGTTAGGATTTGGGGACTCGAAACGCATATACCGGTTTTTTGAGGCTTTTGATTGGGATAAGATTCAAGGATTAAAGGAGTCGATGAGTCCGGACGTTTTAATGACCCCTCCGATTAAGCCTTATTTGGAGGAGAAGTTATGGTTAGCTCTATTATGGATAAGGCCGTTAAGGGATTTTTGGAAGCGTGAATTAGGGGATAAAGGTTTTGGAATTATGCAAAGAGTGGTTCCGGAGTCTTGGGTGATGGATCCGACTCCTTTACCGCCTCATGCGGTTCTTCCGGGGCTTGGCATTCAAGATTGGAGTGAATTAAATAAAATGAGTCAAAAAGAACGAGAATTGGTGATTAAAGTTTCCGGTTTCTCTCCTTTGGCTTGGGGATCTCGAGGGGTTTGGTTTGGCTCCGATTTATCGACAGAAGAGTGGAGCCTTGTCGTCGATGAGGCGGTGCAATCATTTAAAGTCGCCCCACGTTTACTTCAGCGCTATGTGAAAGGGAGTTCATTGACCTTTCCCTTTTGGAATGAAGAGGGGACGGTCATGGAGATGAAGGGACGGGCCCGAATTTCCCCCTATTATTTTTTATTTGAGAATCAAGTCGTTACGGGGGGGGCATTGGCGACGATCTGTCCGTTGGATAAAAAACGGATTCATGGAATGAAAGAGGCTATTTTAGTCCCTGTTGCAGGAAAGTAACCGATAAATTCGGCTCTTTTCTTGCTTCATCTTAAGAAGCTGCCTAATAAAAGGGAGTTATTAACCAAAGGGGATTTATGTCATCAACTTCATTGTTTCCATCGACCTTAAATAATTCTGTTTCAGCGCTTAAGGAGTCGATTTTACAGAATCTGACCTATCGACTTGCAAGATTTCCGGATCGAGCCACAAAACGGGATTGGATGCTTGCGGTGAGTTATACCGCTCGAGATCGTATTTTAGAACGACTTCAAGCGACTCAGTCTAAGCATCAAAAAAATAAAGTTCGACGAGTTTACTATCTTTCATTGGAATTTTTAATGGGGAGGATGCTTTCCAATGGGCTTTATAATGTGGGTATTTTTGATAATTTAAGCAAAGCGGTGGAAGAGCTTGGATTAAATCTTGAAGAGCTTCGGAATGAAGAGAACGATATGGGGCTTGGGAATGGGGGGTTAGGTCGTTTGGCCGCTTGTTTTCTCGATTCATTGGCGACCTTAGACTATCCGGCGATTGGTTATGGGATTTATTATGAGTACGGTCTTTTTCGGCAAGAGTTTGTGAATGGCTATCAAGTAGAGCATCCTGATAATTGGTTAAAATTTGGAAATCCTTGGGAGATTATTCGACCTGAATATGTGCAAACAATCGAAATGTATGGTGAGGTTGAGTATATTTTTGATGATATGGGGAACTATCGTCCAAAGTGGGTGAGATCGAAAAAAGTGATGGGAGTTCCTTATGATATTCCGGTTCCCGGTTATGATACAGGAACCGTGATTTTGCTACGGCTTTGGCGTTCTCGTGCCTTTGAGGAGTTTAATTTGGAGACCTTTAATCAAGGGGGATATGTGGAGGCGGTGAGGGAAAAATCGATTGGGGAATCGATCTCTAAAGTTTTATATCCGAATGATAAGACAGAGAGTGGAAAAGAGCTTCGTCTGGTTCAACAGTACTTTTTTGTCTCCTGTTCATTGAGAGATATTATTCGTCGATTTAAATCAGAAAACACAGAGGGTTGGGATCTTTTTGCATCCAAGGTGGCGATTCAACTCAATGATACTCACCCTGCGGTTGCCATTGCGGAATTAAGTCGAATTTTATATGATGAAGAGAATCTATCTTGGGAGAAGACGTGGGAGATTGTTACGAAGACCTTTGCGTATACGAATCACACGTTGATGCCGGAGGCTTTGGAGAAGTGGAGTGTTGACCTTTTTGGACGTGTTTTACCACGTCATCTTCAGATTATTTTTGAAATTAACAAACGCCACATGGAGCAAATTGAAAAGCATTGGCCTGGTGATAATGAAAAGAAGCGAATGCTTTCGATTATTGAGGAGGGATTTCCGAAGATGGTTCGAATGGCGCATTTGGCGGTGGTCGGAAGTTACTCTGTGAATGGTGTTGCCGCTATTCATACGGAATTGTTAAAAAAAGTTCTTTTTCCTGGTTTCTTTGAACTTGAACCGAATAAGTTTAACAATAAAACGAATGGAATTACGCCTCGGCGATGGCTTCAGGCCTGTAATCCTCTTTTATCAGATTTAATTACTTCAAAAATTGGAAAGAGTTGGCCTAAAAATATAGAGGAATTAAAAAAATTAGAGACTTACGCAGAGGATCCAGAATTCCAAAATGAGTTCATGCGAATTAAGTTTGAAAACAAGAAGCGACTTTGTGCGATTATCGAAAATGATTGCGGGATTAAGGTCGATCCGAGTGCACTTTTTGATGTTCAAATCAAGCGTCTCCATGAGTACAAGCGACAACAATTAAATTTACTTCATATTTTAACATTGTATCGAAGAATTCTTCAAAATCCGAATATCGATATTCAACCTCGGGTTTTTATCTTTGCGGCGAAGGCGGCTCCGGGATATGACATGGCAAAGACGATTATTAAGGCGATTAATGCAGTGGGAGAAAAGATTAATCATGATCCAAGAGTGAACAATCGAATTAAGGTTGTTTTTCTTCCGAACTATCGAGTTTCTTTGGCGCAACGAATCATTCCTGCTGCCGATTTGTCGGAGCAAATTTCCACTGCAGGGACAGAGGCTTCGGGCACAGGGAATATGAAATTGGCTCTCAATGGGGCATTAACGATCGGTACATTGGATGGGGCGAATATCGAGATCAAAGAGGAGGTGGGGGCGGAGAACATTTTTATTTTTGGTCATACGGTTGATGAAGTTGAAGAGATCCGTCAAAAGGGGTATAACTCCTTTGATTATTATAATTCGAATGAAGAGTTGAAGGCCGTCGTTGATTGGATTGGTTCAAATTATTTTACCTCAGAAGAGGCGACAGGAGTATTGGCCCCCTTGAGATGGAGTCTTCTGGAGGGAGGAGATCGCTATCTTGTTTTAGCCGATTATGCTCAGTATATAGACTGTCAAGAAAAGGTAGGAGTTGCCTATCGAAATCATGCGGCTTGGGCGAAAATGGCAATCTTAAATACGGCACGGGTTGGAAAATTCTCGAGCGATCGAACGATTCACGAGTATGCTCAGGGGACTTGGAAGTTAGCACAAGTTCCTGTTTAATAGCGAGTTACGAGACAGATTGTCGGTTTTAAAGTTCTCTTGAGGAGGGGATTCAGAAATTTATTGTAATTTTATTTGACGACAGGAGGCGATTTCGCCAATGTCACAAACTTTCATCAAAAAATAGAGGAATTTATGGCAAAAACAGTTTCATTAAAAGGATCAGTTCGTTCACAAGTTGGAACGAAGGCTGCGAAAGCATCCCGTGCGCTTGGGCTTATCCCTGGTATCATGTATGGCAAAAGGGGCACACGTGCGGTTCAATTCGCAATGAAGGATATTAGTCCTGTTCTCCATCTTTCAACAGAGGGTAATTTGTTGATTGACTTAGAGTTAGATGATGCGGGTAAATCCGGTCAGCATTTAGCTTTGATTCAAGAGATTCAAGTTGATCCTGTGCAGGACTACGTGATTCATGTTGATTTACACGAAGTTGCAAAAGATGAGAAGCTTCACGCTGAAGTTCGAGTCGTTGAATTTGGGGAGCCGATTGGATTGAAGCAAGGGGGCTTGCTTGAGCTTTTCATGCGTCATCTTCGCGTTGAGTGTCTTCCTCAAGATCTTCCTGAGGTTATTCGCATTGATGTTTCAAACCTTGAGGTGGGACAATCTGTTCACGTTGGTGAAGTTGTATTGCCAAAGGGAGTGTCGGTTTTAAATCCAAAAGATCTGCCCGTTGTTTCTGTCATTGCTCCGAAGGTTGAAGAGGCCGCTGCTGCTCCTGCAGCAGGTGCTGCAAAGCAACCTGAAGCGATTAAAGAAAAGAAAGCTGACGACGCTAAGGTTGATCCGAAGGCGAAGGCAGATACAAAAGCGAAGAAATAACCGGTTGTGTCTTTTCGATGTGTTGTCGGATTGGGGAATCCCGGCTCGAAATACACGGAGACGAGGCATAATATTGGATTTCAAGTTTTAGATTGGATGGCGAATCAAGGAGGTTGGAGTTTTCAATCTCTTTCTTGGTCCTCCCTTCAGGTGTGCAAGCATCAAGGGGTTTCCTATTTAAAGCCGCAAAGCTTTATGAATCGAAGTGGGGAGCCACTTCAACAGTGGCTGAGCTACTTTCAATTATCTGTCGAAGAGGTGTTGGTGGTTGTGGATGATGTGGAGTTGGATCTGGGTCAGATTCGTATTCGAGCATCAGGGGGAAGTGGAGGACATAATGGGCTTCGGTCCATTGAAGAGGCGCTGGGAACTCAGCGATATGTCCGGATTCGGTGTGGTGTTGGAAAATGCCCTCCAGATCGTCCATTAGAGGATTATGTTCTTCAGAGCTTTACTGTTGATCAAAAAGAGGCAGTAAAGGGGTTGATTGAACACGCGGTGAAGGCCGTTGATTGCTGCCAGTCCGAGGGATTGGAAAAAGCGATGAACGTTTTTAACCGAAAAAAGGAGTCATTATGAATTTTTATGAAGGTTTGTTTATCTTGGATATCCAAGGCAAGGATGAAGGATTAAAGGAGGCGTTGACTTCCGTTGAAAAAGAGATTGCTTCTCATGGCGGAAAAGTCAAGGGAACGCAGAAGATGGATCGTAAAAAATTTGAACGCGTAGCGGGTGAATTAGATGCTGGTTTTTATACCAATATTCTTTTTCAAATCGATCCAGCTCAGATAGCCCCACTTCAAAAGAAGTTAAAACTAAATCCTGTCGTTTATCGTCAATTTTATCTTCAAAAGCAAGAGCTTGCTGAAGTTCCTGCTTAATTTTATAGAGATTGATTGAAATTGATTAAAATTGATTAAAATTGATTCTTGAGGAATTCTATGCCGGATTTAAATAAAGTGATGTTGATGGGGAATCTCACCAGAGATCCTGAGGTTCGACATACACCAAAAGGAACGGCAGTTGGAGATCTTTCCTTAGCGATTAATCAATCGTACAAAGCCCAAGATGGTCAGCTTCGTGAAGAGGTTTGCTATGTGGATGTTGTTACGTGGGGGAGACAGGCAGAGACCTGTAAGGAGTATTTGACCAAGGGATCCCCTGTTTTTGTTGAAGGCAGATTACAGTTGGATCAATGGGAGACGAAAGAAGGGGAGAAGCGGAGTCGATTACGAGTTCGTGCGGAACGGATTCAGTTTCTAGGTCGCCCAAAGCAAGGATCTAGTTCTGCTGCTGGTGGATCTCAGGAGGCTTCGAGCGGAGGTCGTTCCCCTTCTGTGGCTCATGATGATCACTTTGATCAATCGCATGTAGTGGATGACATTCCATTTTAATATTTTAAGAATCAGCAATTTAACTAAAACAAGGAAAAGTATATGGTCGTAGAAATCATTCTAAATGAGAAAGTCGAAGGATTAGGGGTAGAGGCGGATATCGTTAAGGTGCGTCCTGGGTATGCCCGTAATTTTTTATTTCCCCGTGGCATGGCGGCACCTGCAACCTCTGCCTCGAAAAAACAAGTTGAGCTTTTGAATAAAAAGCGAGCTCAACGCGAAGCGCAAGAAATGAACGAAGCGCAAGAGCAGGCCAATAAGCTTTCAAAAGTAAAGTTGAATTTCACTCTCCTGATGGGAGAACGCGATAAGGCTTTTGGATCTGTCACAGTTCAAGATATTGCTGATAAATTAAAAGCAGCCGGTTTTGATATCGATAAAAAGAAAATTGAGCTTCCAAAAGCGATTAAAACAGCGGGCGAGCACGAGCTTTTGATTAAGATTCATTCTGAAGTTGTTGCGAAGCTTAAGCTTATCGTTGAGACCTCTGCTCCTGAGAAATCAGAAGAGAGCACAGGAAAAGAGAAGCGACCTTACAAAGGAAAAGCGAAGGCGAGTTCCGATGAAAAGGGCTCTTCCGAAGAGAAGAAAAGCAAAAAATAAAGATTTTCTTATTTTCTTAAAGAAATTTAATGAAAAGCCCCAGACAGAAGTTTGGGGCTTTTTCTTTTCTCGCTTGACCTTCAGGGAGTTGATCTCCAGTGTTGGCGAAAATTCGGCTGCAGAGGGTATCTGCAAGTCGATCTAAATCAAACAGTAAAGGTGAGTTTTGAAACTTATTTCTGGAATAAGTCGGTTTAAGCAATCTGAAATTAAAAAAACATTATTTGTTTTTTTTAATTTTATTCTCTTTTTGGGAATCGTTACCGCTCAAGAGGCGACGGTGGGTCCTGTTGCGCGAGAGAAGAAATTAGTGGAAGCGCCTTCCTCGAATTCGAATGTGCAACAAGGTCCAACGGTTAAAGATATTCAGATTGAATATGTGGGCCCGAAATCAGTGAATCGGAGTGTGATTCTTTCGAACATGCGCACGACGATTGGACAGCCTTATTCTCCCGCAGCGGTGGAAGAGGATATTCGTAATCTTTATGCAACTGGATTTTTTACCAATTTACGGATTACGGATGAACCGTTAGGGGATGGGGTGAAAGTGGTTGTGATTGTTCAGCCGAAGCCTTTGGTGAAGGAAATTGTAGTCAATGGACTTAAGAAACTACAAGAGAAACGAGTTCGTAAAGAGATTAAATCCAAGGTTGGAGATGCCTTGAGTGAGCAACAGGTTTCTGAAGATTTAGATAAGATTAAAGAACTTTATCGGAATAAGGGCTTCAGCCGTGCAGAGATCACTTATAAAATCGATATCAATGAGGAGTTTGGACGTGCGGTCATTACTTTTTCAATTAATGAATCCTCCAAGGGTTATGTCACAGAAATTAAGTTTATTGGAAATAAAAATCTGACCACGGAAGAGCTTCAAAAAGTTTTGAAGACGAAGGAGAAAGATTGGCTTACATGGTTTACTAAGTCAGGAGTCATTAAAGAGGAGCAATTTAAGGACGATAAGCAAAAGCTTAAAGAGTATTATCAGGGTAAAGGTTATATCGATATGGAGATTAAGGATGTCAAATATGAGTATCCGAATGAGGAGCAGATTCATTTGACCGTGACCTTATTTGAAGGAATCCAATATCATGTGGGAACCGTTGGATTTAAGGGAAATGTTCTCTTTAATTCGGCTCAAATTAAGTCACGTTTAAAGATGTTAGATGCGGGGGTTTATTCACCTCAAGGAATGGAGGCGGATAAGAAGGCGATTCAAGATCTTTATGGCGAAAAAGGCTATATCGATGCGAATATCAACCCAGAGCGTCAGGCGAATGTAGAAAGCGGGAAGATCGATTTGATTTATGCAGTAAACGAAGGTCCTCAGTCCTATGTGGATAAGATTGTTGTTCAAGGAAACAACAAGACGAAAGATAAAGTTTTAAGACGTGAGGTCGCTTTGGCTCCTGGAGACGTTTATGATAGCGTTCGCGGGGATGCGAGTAAGAAGCGACTCGAAAATTTAGGTTATTTTGAGAAAGTGGATATTAGTTCACAAGACACCAATATTCCAAATCGAAAGAACATGGTCGTAACTGTTGAAGAGAAGCGAACCGGCTCAGTGACTTTTGGTGCAGGGTTTAGTTCCGTAGAGAGTCTGTTAGGGTTTGTTGAGTTTCAACAAGGAAACTTTGATATCGCAAATTTCCCTTATTTTACAGGGGCAGGACAAAAATTTAGAGCACGGGTTCAATATGGATTAAAGCGTAAAGATCTTTTGCTCTCATTTACCGAGCCTTGGTTTATGAATCAACGTCTTTCGTTGGGTTTTGATATTTTTGCGAGTCAAAAGGAGTTTTTGAGCAGTTTGTACAATCAGCAAAATATTGGGACCTCTGTTCGGTTGGCAAAACCGTTGGATGCGTTTTGGACGGCCTCAATGAAGTATCAAGTGGAGAATATTAAGATTTACGATATGGATTCTAATGTTTCGACTGAATTGGCTCGAGAGGCGGGTAGTCGATCGAAAAGTGCGGTTACTTTTGCTTTGACTTACGATACACGAGACAACGTCTTTTTGACTCGTAAAGGAGAGCGTTTAGAGTTTGCCACCGAACTCGCTGGGGGACCTCTTTATGGAGAGACCAATATTCACAAGGCAAGTATTGATGCTCAAAAATGGTTTCTTCTTCCTTGGGATATTATTTTCTCGGTTAATGCTTCGACAGGAGTGGTTGATCGCTATGGAGACTCCCAGTTTGTTCCGATCTTTGATCGTTATTTTGTGGGGGGATCTCGATCGGTTCGTGGATTTGACTATCGGGATGTTGGACCTCGTGACAGTAAGAATGAGCCGAGTGGGGGTAAGACTTACGGCTATATGAACTATGAAATGACCTTTCCGATTATTGATCGTGTTCGATTTGCGATCTTTACTGATTTAGGCTTTGCGGATCGTGATTATTTTGATTATGGATCGCTATGGCAAGACGTTCAGATTGGAAGTGGTGTTGGGCTTCGTTTAAATCTTCCGATTGGGCCCCTTCGTCTTGATTTTGGAGTTCCTGTCAAGGCAACAAAAGAAAATGAGTCTTCTGGTAAGTTTCACTTTGACGTGGGCTATCAATTCTAACAGAATCTAATCTAACAAAAACTTATGATCATGAAAAAACTAACTCTGGCATTGACGGGACTATTCGTAATTTCAAACTTCGCATCTGCCGAACTAAAAATCGGCGTTGTCGATCTTTCCAAGGCTTTTACTGAATATTACAAGACCAAGGAAGCGGAGGAGACGTTAAACGAACGTCGTGGGACTTTTCAAAAAGAGCGTCAAGATATGATGACGGACTATCAAAAGATGGTTGATGATACACAGAAGCTTAAATTAGCAGCGGAGGATAAAACGCTTTCAGAAGCCGCTCGTACGGAGAAGATGAAAGCTTTTGAAACAAAGGTCCAAGATGTTCGAAATCAAGAGAATAAGATTCGTGGATTTGAACAACAACGCGGGCGTCAATTGGACGATCAATTTATGCGGATGCGTAAAGGGATTGTTGATGAGATTAATAAAGCGGTTCAAGATTTCTCAGCAAAAGAAAAATTTAATTTGGTTTTGGATAAATCGGCCGCAGGGGTGAGCCAAACGCCTGTGCTACTTTACTCTCAAGATTTAAAAGATGTGACCGATGAAGTGATCAAGATTATTAATGCCAGCAAGCCTGCAGGGGGAGCACCAGCAGCGACAACAACTCCTGCTCCTACTAAGAAATAATCGGAATAGGTTTTCTATGACATCCCGGGAACTTGCGGAGCGCTTACAAGGTGTTCTCGAAGGTGATCCCGGGATTTCTATTTCTGGGGTTGCAGATCTTAAATCGGCGCAATCTCATCAACTCTCTTTTTTGGGAAATGAGAAGTATCTCCCTCAAGCGCGTGTTACTCAGGCGGGGGTTTTGTTAGTTTCTTCGGAACTCAAAGAGCAATTTTCTGTCCCGGTGATTCGGGTTGCCTCTGCCTCCGATGCCTTTACTCAGGCTTGTGCTTTGTTTGCAGCTCCGGAGATTCACTTTAAGTCAGGTGTTCATTCCTCAGCAGTGATTGCCTCTGATTTTGTATTGGGAGAAGGGGTTTCGATCCAGCCGAACGTCGTGATCGAGTCGGGAGTTAAAATTGGGGCAAGAACTGTGATCGGGGCAGGAAGTTATATTGGACATGGCACTGTGATTGGTGAGGATTGTTTGATTTATCCTCGGGTGGTGATTCGTGAACGTTCGCTTTTAGGAAATCGAGTTATTTTACAAAGTGGAGTCGTTATTGGATCTGATGGGTTTGGGTATTCGTTACAAAAGGGGCGCTTTGTTAAAATTCCACAGACCGGCTTTGTGCAGCTCGATGATGATGTGGAGGTGGGGGCGAATGCGACGATTGATCGGGGACGATTTGATCGAACTTGGATTCAAGCGGGAACGAAGATTGATAATTTAGTGATGATTGCGCACAACGTGGTCGTCGGACAAAATTCAATTTTAGTGGCACAGTGTGGAATTTCAGGGAGTACGACATTGGGAAATTATGTAACGATTGCTGGTCAAGCAGGGCTGGTTGGTCATATTCATGTGGGAGATCAAGCGACCGTCACTGCGCAGTCTGGCATTAGTAAGGATGTCCCTGCGAAAACCGTGGTTGCAGGTCGACATGCGGTTCCTTTGCGGGAAAGTTTAAAAGTCGAGGCGATGATCCGCAAGCTTCCTGAGTTTTGGGGTAGGTTGAAGGAATTAGAGAAAAGATTTTAATCAATTTTATGAGTCTAATTGTCAATGGGGATCAAGTTTTTTCACTTCGTGAAGAGATGAGGAGAGAAAAGAAAAGGGTTGTCGTTACGAATGGTTGTTTTGATTTATTGCATGTCGGGCATTTGAGGTATTTGACTGAAGCGAGAAAGTTTGGAGATATTCTTTGGATTGGTTTAAACAATGATGATTCCGTTCGTCAACTCAAGGGTCCGAATCGTCCGGTGAACTCGGAAAGAGATCGAGCGGAGATTTTAGCGGCGTTACGGGTGGTTGATGCGGTCACTATTTTTGCAGGGGTGAGGGCAACTGATTTTCTTCAGATGGTGCAGCCGGATGTCTATGTGAAGGGGGGAGATTATACATTTGATAGCCTCGATCAAGGGGAGCGTGAGGTTTTATTGGGATGCGGGGCGGAGATTCAAATTTTGCAATTGGTTCCGGGGAAATCGACGACCTCTACTTTAGAAAGGATTCGTCGTTAGGTGAAAGAAAAGGCCGTTTCCTTGGTCGATCATTTCCGTTCGAGTCAAGAAAACGGCGTTTGGCTAAAACGGGGAATTTATCCCAGAAATAATAAAGCAAGAGCTATGCCATTTATAGCAGATTCCAGTTTTGTTTTATGATAATTAACATCTAAGCCTCAAAAGAGGTTCCGCAGCCACAGGTGGTTTTAGCATTTGGATTTTGGATTCGGAATCCCGTATAGGCGAGTCCATCGGCGTAATCGATTGCACATCCATTTAAATAAGTAGAACTTGCTTCATCTACAAAAAGTCGGCCTTGATTACTTTCGATCTCAAGATCACCCTCTTTTCGGGGAGCGATTTCCATCCCGTATTGAAGTCCTGAACAACCGCCGGCCTCCACAAAGATACGAAGTGTTTTGGTTTTATCGCCCCCATTGAGGGTGAGAATTTGCTTTACCGCTTTATCGGTGAGCTGAATCGAAATCGTCTCAGAGGAGTTCATTGGTTTTTCTTTTTTATTTAATATTTAAGCCCAGCCGAGTTGCATCCGTCCGACTTCGCTGACCATGTTTTGACTCCATGGGGGTTCCCAAGTCAAATCAACATTAGCCTCAATGACCCCTGGAAGTTCGAGAAGTCGTTTTTGAGCATCTGCAGCGATTGCGGGTCCCATTCCACAGCCTGGGGCGGTGAGGGTCATTTTCACATTAATTTTATAAGTGCTTTCATCGATTTTATCGACAAGGGTCTCGTAGACCAGTCCGAGATCGACGATATTCACGGGAATCTCTGGATCGAAGACGAGGCGAAGCTGTTTGAGGGCTGCTTTTTCATCAACAACGGTATCTCCTGTAATGGCAGGGGTCTCTTTGCGAGTGACCACTAAGCCGAGGGCATCGGCATCTTTCCCATCCACACGTGCGAGTCCTTTGGAGGAGAGGATTGTGTAAGTTCCCCCTAGGGATTGAGTGATGGTGACCTCGCTTCCTTCGGGGATCTCGGTGGAGATTCCACTCGGAATTTGAATGGCGGTGACATTTCTCGTGGTTTTAATCGGATCGGAGTTAAAGTTCATAAGCGGGGGAATGAGTTGAGGTTTTAGATTAGAGGCTTTTCGTTTGAGAATACTTTTGATCGATTAAATCAAGGAGTTCGACTTCGAGGTCTTTATCGTTAATTTTCTCGAGAACATCTTGGAAGAATCCGAGAGTAAAGAGCTTGCGTGCCACCGGTAGAGGGACCCCCCGAGAACGCATATAAAACATTTCAACATCATCAATTTGGCTGGTAGTCGATCCATGAGTACAGCGGACATCATTGGCATTGATTTCGAGACCGGGCATTGAATTGGAGTCAGCGGTATCGCTCAAAAGAAGATTGCGATTACTTTGATAAGCATCGGTTTTTTGGGCATCGACATCGACCTCAATCATTCCGGAGAAAATGGTGCGTGAGTCATCGGCGAGAGCATTTTTGAAGAGCAGATCGCTGTTGGTATTGGGAGCAATATGTTCTTGAAAAGTACGTTGATCAAATTCCTGTTTGTCATTCGAAATCGTGAGGGAGAGCATATCACTTTTACTTCCGGATCCGATCATTTGACTTTTGCTCTCGAGGCGGGAGTATGCTCCTCCCATATTGAGATTGAGGGTCTTTGAGTGAGCATCCTTATCGACGATGATCGATTGAAGTTGGAAGGAGCGTGTTTCACGGCCCCAGAGTTGAGTGGCGACATAGCGAACTTGAGATCCTGGTCCGGCATGAAGGTCACAGACTGAGGTTGAGAATCCTCCGATCTCGGAGTGGATTGATTGGAAGAAATCGATGATTTCCACCTTTGTATTGGCTTCTGCAATAATGAGAGTGTGAGGAAAGACCATCTCTTTATCTTCGGCGATCCAATGAAAGGCTTCGAGGGGAAGTTCCAGTTCGACATTTTTAGGGATATAGAGAAAGCTTCCGGCCTTCAGATAGGCTTGATGGAGTCGGGCAAATTTTTCAGAGCCGAGAGTGGTTACTTTCGCCATGAAATATTTTTCGATGAGTTCAGGATGTTGTTCGACAGCTTCGGAGAACGGTTTCCAGAGAACCCCTTTTGCGGAGAGTTCGGCCGAGAGATTTTGACGATAGAGGAGTTGATCGTTTCCAAATACAAAACGTCCAGCGACCGGTTTTTTCAGTCTATTTTCGACTGAGATGAGAAGGATCTGTTTTTGGGCCTCTTTATTTACGGGAGTAAGGTGGGAGAGATTTTCGAATTGGAATTGAGCTCGATTCGTAAAACGAAAATGTTCGTCGTTCCGAGCGGGAAAGGGGAGTTCTTGGTATTGTTTCCACGCTTGTTTTTGAATTTGAGTCCACGCACTTGGTCCTTGAAAGTGGGGGGGGACGAAAGAGTCCAGCGAAGGGGTCGCTGGAGTGGTTGTTGGGGTTATCGGTTGTTCGAGCACTTCCATAAATAGATCCAATCTCTTCTGAGGGTCCGTGGGATTAACCGACGGAGCCTTCCATTTCCATATCGATGAGTCGTTTGAGTTCGACGCTGTATTCCAGAGGGAATTGACGAACGAGATCGTTCACGAATCCGTTGACACTTAAGCTCATCGCTTGCGCCTCTGTCATTCCCCGTTGTTGCATGTAGAAGATTTGATCGGCACTCACCTTACTGACACTGGCTTCGTGCTGAACCGAATTTTTATTCCCTCGAACTTGGATTGCGGGATAGGTATCCGTTCGGGAATTTGTATTAATTAAGAGGGCGTCACATTCGGTATTGTTTTTACATCCTTTGAGATGCTTTGGAATATGAACCATTCCACGGTAAGTAGAACGTCCGCTTCCGATTCCGATACTTTTAGCGACGATGTTACTCGTGGTATCATCGGCAAGGTGATACATTTTTGCGCCTGTATCTTGATGTTGTCCGGAGTTTGCCATTGCGATGCTAATGACCTCTCCACGGGCTTTGCGGCCTTTTAGGATGACCCCGGGGTATTTCATTGTGAGGCGAGAGCCGATATTACAATCGATCCATTTAATTTCGGCATCCTCCATGGCAAGCCCTCGTTTGGTGACCAAATTAAAGACATTGGAGCTCCAGTTTTGAACTGTAATATATTGAATTTTAGCCCCCTTGAGCGCAACGAGTTCGACCACGGCACTGTGAAGTGTTGCCGTTTCAAACTTAGGAGCGGTACAACCCTCCATATAAGTCACTTCGGCGCCTTCGTCGGCGATGATAAGGGTTCGTTCAAATTGACCAAAGTTTTGGGCATTGATTCGGAAGTAGGCTTGAAGCGGGTGTTTTACTTTTACTCCAGGGGGAATATAAATAAAGCTTCCTCCGCTGAAAACAGCACTATTGAGGGCTGAGAATTTATTATCGGTCGTGGGGATCACCTTACCGAACCATTTTTTAAAGATTTCAGGATGTTTATGGAGTCCTTCGGTACTTCCGACAAAGATAACCCCTTGTTCGGCGACAATTGCTTTTATATTCGAGTAGGCGGCTTCGGAGTCGAATTGAGCTTCGACACCGGAAAGAAATTTTCGTTCGGCTTCCGGAATTCCAAGGCGTTCAAAGGTTCTTTTAACATCCTCTGGAACCTCCTCCCAAGTCCGTTTTGGAACCTGTCCTTTGGAGAGGTAATAGCGGATATTTTTGAAGATGATATTTTCGAGATCTTCTGTCGCCCAGTGGGTGGGCATCGGTTTAGATTCAAATATTTTGAGTGCTTTTTGACGAAAATCACGAATCCATTGAGGATCTCCTTTCACATCGCATATGTAGTCGACTGTTTTTGAGGAGAGACCGACTCCGGCATCAAATTCGTAAGAGGTATCGTAATGGAAGTCTCCAACGCTACGATCAATATCGATATCAGGTGTGGCGGTTTGGCTCATAGATTCCTTTAATTCCAGATTAGTTTCAGAGATTAGGCGGCGACGAGAGAATCCTCTTTGATCCAATCGTATCCTTTTGCTTCGAGTTCTAAGGCAAGTTCTTTGCCTCCCGATTGAACGATACGTCCATTCATAAGAACATGAACTTCGTCTGGGACAATGTAGTTTAATAAACGTTGATAGTGAGTGATCACAAGAACCCCCATGTGAGGTCCTTTGAGTTTATTGACTCCCTGAGAGACGATTCGGAGGGCATCGATATCGAGACCGGAATCGGTTTCATCAAGGATTGCGAACTTGGGTTCGAGCATTGCCATTTGCAGGATTTCGTTTCGTTTTTTTTCTCCTCCTGAAAAGCCTTCGTTTACAAATCGAGTGGTGAACTCACGTTTCATTTCGAGCATATCCATTTTAGCGTAAAGCGTTTCGTAGAACTCAACGGCATCGATCAGTTCTCCTTCTGGAAGACGTGCTTGGACTGCGGCTCGAAGGAAGTTGGCGATGGTGACACCGGGAATTTCACTCGGGTATTGAAAGGCCATGAAGATTCCGGCTCGGGCTCGGGCATCCGGTTCCATTTCGAGAATATTTTCACCGTTGAGAAGAATTTCACCTGCAGTGACGGTGTAGTCAGGATGACCCGCAATAACCTTTGAGAGAGTGCTCTTGCCGGAACCGTTAGGTCCCATGATCGCTTGCACTTTTCCGGGTTTCATCTCGAAGTTGAGACCCTTTAAAATTTGTCGTTCGCCAATTGAGGCGTGTAGATCTTTGATGATTAAACTCATAGTCGTTTTCCTTTAAATCGTTTCCGGCGGTGACCGTAGCACTCCATTTTCTGAATGCAAGTGCTAGAGGTTTATTTTATTAAGTTTTATTAACTTAAAATGACAATAAATCGAAAGAGAGGTAAAGTACAATTATATTTTATTTTCATCATGAACCCGAATCAGCAAAAAATTACTCGTTCCTTTTGATGTTTTTTGTTTCATAGGTTTGACGTCCTCCTTGGCTTCAGCGACAGCGGACTAAAACCGTTGGCGTTCATTTCTCTTTCACTGTTCGGGCGAGATGCTTTACAGATAAAATCGCTTCGGATTTTTTAAGTTGTCAATTGAAGCGATTTTGAAGAGGCTTTTCCTCTATGAATATCGCCCCCTCCCTCGATTCAGCCGTTCAGTCGGGCCTCCTCCTTACCTCTTCTCGGGATCATCTCTTAAATCTTTATCAATCTCCCCAATTAGAGCCGTGGGCAAAGTTAAGCATCGAAGAGCTCGTTACGAAGGCTGAATGGACGGAGTTAAATGATCGTTTTTATACTCAATTGAAATTTGGAACAGGAGGAATTCGAGGTCGCACGATATGTAAAATAGTGACCCAAGCGGAAATGGGGACTCCGAGTTCTTTGGGGGCTCCTGAACATGCAGGAGTTGGAACCAATGTGATGAATGATACGAATATTCGTTTTGCGGCCTTGGGGTTAGGGGAATATCTATTAAAGAGCTTTCCAAATCAAAAATCAAAAGTGGTCATCGCTCATGATACCCGACATTTCTCACGTTATTTTGCTGAACTTTTGGCGGAATCCGTTCAATCG
Organism: Akkermansia muciniphila; assembly: GCA_945883905.1. Taxonomy (GTDB): domain Bacteria; phylum Verrucomicrobiota; class Verrucomicrobiia; order Methylacidiphilales; family CAMAQI01; genus CAMAQI01. Next base: position 32,806 of record CAMCYL010000022.1, read on the forward strand.
CAAGGACATGATGCCTATCTCTTTTCTGACTCCCGATCGACCCCTCAGCTTTCATTTTCAGTTCGTTGGTTGAAGGCACAAGCGGGGGTTGTGATCTCTGCGAGTCATAATCCCTCTCATGATAATGGATTTAAATGTTATTTTGAGGATGGAGCACAAGTCGTAGAGCCTCAAGCCAGTGGAATTATTGCAGAGGTGAATCGACTCAAAGAGGGGGCTTCGATAACACAAGCAAAGGTGAAAGGGCTCTTGCATCTTCTTGGGGAGGAGGCGGATCTGGCGTATATTCAAGCTTTAGAGGGGTTAGTTTTAGAGCCGGAGATGATTCAAAAAGCGAAGTCGCAGCTGAAGATTGTTTTCAGTTCGCTTCATGGGACGGGGATTCATATTATTCCAAAGCTGCTCCGGAAATTTGGATTTAATCTCCATATTGTTCCTGAGCAGGAGAAAGGGGATGGTCGATTTCCGACGGTTCAATCACCGAACCCAGAGAATGCGGAGGCTTTAGCGATGGCGATTGCTCAAGCCAAGGCGTTGAAGGCGGATGTGGTCATTGCGACCGATCCCGACTGCGATCGAATGGGGGTGGCTGTCCGCAATGAAGCGGGGGAGTTTGAGATACTCACAGGCAATAGTATTGGAACCTTGATGGGGGAATATCGGATTCGCCGGTTTTTTGCTCAAGGAGTTTTGAATGAAGAGAATAAATCACATGGAGTGTTGATTAAGACTTTCGTGACGACTGATCTTCAGAAAAGAATCGCTGAAAAGCATGGGTTAAAGTGTGTGGAGACCTTGACTGGATTTAAGTATATTGGAGAAAAGCTCCGCAATTACGAACAGGTGGCTGGATTGACTGGCAATGATACGATTTCCGCCATAGAGCGTCGTTCGATTCTTTTAGAGAAAAGTTCTTTTTTTGTTTTTGGAGGGGAAGAGAGTTACGGCTATTCGGGGGGAGATTATGTTCGTGATAAGGATGCGAATGCCGCTGCATTAATGTTTTCGGAGGTTGCGGCAGAGGCAAAGAGTCAGGGAAAGACTGTGTTGGATCGATTGAATCAGATCTATGAGGAATTCGGTTTTTATACGGAGAAACTTGGAGCATTGACCTTTGAGGGAGCCCTTGGAGCCTCTCAGATTCAAAAATTACTTCAATCTTATCGGAGTCATCCTCCTGAGTCCTATCAAGGAAAGCGGGTGATTCAGATTCAGGATTTTGAGAAGGAGCTCTATAAGGATCTTGATGGCAAAGCCATTCCCAAAGAGATGATGTTCATTTTTCACCTTGAGGATGGGTGTCGAATGGCGGTTCGTGGATCGGGGACCGAACCTAAGATCAAGTTTTATTTTTTTGCAAAAGCAGAGGTCAAAGGGAATCTTGCAGTCGTGAAGCAGGACTGTAAGGCCTCATTGGATCGATGGTGGAATGAGGTTCAGGTTGATGTGAAGAAGCGAGTGGAATAGTCCTGCCTTGTATTCATTTTTTCACTACCGTCCAAAAAAACTCTGGATTTGATAGGTAAAATCAAAGAGGGCGATTGAAATCCTAAAGCAATTCTCGCGCAACGCCGCGACGCCGCAACGTCAGAGAGGGAGAGGATTGTGGGCTCATTCCTTTCGGCGCCTCCTTCGTCGGTTGCCGCCTCCAGAGAATCTCTCCCGTTTCTTTGAAAAAAGGATTTTCAAAAAACGATCGAGTTTCTCTGGAGGGGATCGGTTTCACCTCTCCTCGGAAAGAGCTCGCGATCCTCTCAGTGGTAAATTCTCGGATTATTTTAATGGAGCGCCGACC
>CAMCYL010000023.1 GCA_945883905.1 Akkermansia muciniphila
GCATCCCGATTTCATCGAGCTTGCCGCTTGCTGGGCTCACGTCCGACGAAAATTCTTCGAAGCCCAAGAGCACGAACTTAAAAAAGCGAAGCGGATTTTGAGATTGATTAAGCTTCTCTATGCCTACGAAAGATCATGGAAAGATCTCACCTCTGAACAACGATTAGAAAAACGAATCGAGTTTTCAAAACCCTGGATCGAGAGATTTTGGAAGATTTTGACCACTTGGACTCTCCAAAAGAAGTTTTTGCCCAAGAGCTCCATGGGCAGAGCCATCCAATACGCTTTCCCTCTACGAGAAAGACTCGAAGTCTTTCTTTCCGACGGACGAGTCCAGATCGACAACAATCTCGTTGAGAACTCCGTGCGCCCCACCGCCATCGGAAAAAAGAATTGGCTTTTTTTCGGAGGCGAAGAGGCGGGCGAACGCTCCGCCATCCTCTTCACTCTCGTCGAATCCTGCAAACGCCATCAGATCAATCCCCTCGATTATTTCAAACACGTCCTCACCGAAATTCCTAAATATACTAACCACACCGTTCACTCCCTCACCCCACGGGCTTACGCCCAATCCATACGCACCCCAAAAGCCCTCGCAGCCTAATTCGTCATCTTCGTCGTATCATAACGATACGACCCCAGTGTCCGAAATTGAATCGATTTTCTCACACCTATCGTAAGTGCGATACTTATGATGAATTTTTTTAAGTCCTGTCAAGGGGGTGCTTGAATTCACGCTTACGATGTTTTTAGCTTTTCCTTATTTACTCTCTCGTATCGGCTTTTGGATGACTCTTTTAGGGAGTGTTGTGATGACGATTTTTTGTTTTATACTTTTAGCGATGATCGTTCGAAAATTCGGTATTGAGTTGATCTGAATCACTGATTTCGCATTGGAATAAAAAAAAGGCGACAGATTGCTCTGTCGCCTTTTTCGTTTGCAAAAAGAGTTAAGTCTTAGATTGCGGGAGAGGCAGTCTCTTTGTCACGGCGCTCATTTTTAGCCCCCATGACAAGAATTTGACGACCCATGAATTCGGTACGGTTCAATTTTTGAGCCGTTGCGATGGCGACCTCTAAGCTATCGAGTTCGACAAAGCCAAATCCCTTACAGCGATTTGTTCGTTTATCCATGATGATTTCGACATTACGGACAACCCCTGCTTTGGAGAAGAGGTCAAACAAGTCACTTTCGACGGCATCGTAGGAGAGATTTCCGACATAAAGTCGAGCGGAGGTGACTTCCGTTGGGATAATCTCAGGACGAGGGGTTGAAGCCGGCTTTGGGCTGGAGGTTCCGCCGTTCGATTGAGAACGAGTAGAGGAACTGTTGTATTTGCTAGGAGCACTTTTTTTCTTAAAGAGCTTAGAGAACCATCCTTTAATCGAGGCGACGAGGCCTTTAGGTCTGCTTTGGGTTGCTCGAGACTCGGAATTAGGGCGACGGAAACGTCCACGACGGTTGCCTGTCGGACGACGACGATATTCACTCATAATGACTGACCTTTCAATTTGGGAATGAAATACTTATTAATCTTGGAGGTAGCGAGAATAGATAAAACCCGCAAGCGATCCGCCGAGGCAGGGTCCAATCCAATAAACGAGGTGTTCGGTGAACTTGTAATAGACATCACCAGTCACGAGCGCTGGACCAAAGGCACGGGCGGGGTTCATTGCCGCTCCCGTGAGAGGACCTCCGACCATAATATCCAAGGCGACGGTTAATCCGATCGCAAGTCCGCCAATTTTCGGGCCGCGGGGATCCACAGCAGTTCCGTAAACGACGAACACAAGGAAAAAGGTCAAGATTGCTTCAATCAGAACTCCATTTATCCAATCCACTCTCAAAGAAGGTGTTCCTCTCATGACTTCAAACTTTCCTCCAAATAAATAGAGGGCCGCAAGTCCTGCGAGGGTTGCACCCAGTAATTGGGCAATCCAGTATTTTCCGGCTTCGCTGAGGGTAATTTTCTTACCGACCCAAAGACCGAGTGTGACCGCTGGATTGAGGTGACCTCCTGAGATCGCTCCAGTTGCTGAGACCATCACTGCAATAGTGAGACCATGAGCGAGAGCGATCAACAAGAGATCTGAGTTGGTGCTGTGAATCGCGCCGATTCCAACAAAGATGAGCGCGAAAGTTCCGATTGCTTCTGCAAGATAAGACTTCATTCAGTTATTTTTTTATAGTTGAGTCGCCATTTATGGGGAAGGGTACGGGAAATGGCAATCTTTAAAAAAAAATAAACATTTTATTGATCATAAAGTCTATTTTTTAATTGATCTTATGCTTGGTTTTACATTTTCGTCGATTATGATGAAAGGATGAGTCATAGAATTGATGGTCGTTGTGCGGATCAGTTGCGTCCTTATACTTTTCAAAATCATATTGCCCCCCATGCGTTAGGCTCTGTTTTAGCGAAATGTGGTCAAACCGAGGTTATTTGTGCGGTGAGCGTGGAGGAGTCGGTTCCCCGTTGGATGAAGGATCAGCAGGTACAAGGGGGATGGATTACCGCCGAGTACTCCATGCTTCCGTATTCGACCCTTGATCGTAAGGCTCGTGATATCACGAAAGGACGCCTCGATGGACGGAGTGTGGAGATTCAGCGGTTGATCGGACGCTCGATTCGTGCGGTCGTCGACTTAGGACTCTTGGGGCAACGGACCCTTTATATTGATTGCGATGTTTTAAGAGCCGATGGCGGGACACGAACGACGGCGATTACAGGGGCTTATGTCGCTTTAGAGTTGGCGATGGCGAAACTGATGGAGATGGGAAAAATCAAAAAATCCCCATTAAATGCTCAATTGGGGGCGGTGAGTGTCGGGATCTTTAAGGGAGAGGCCCTCTTAGATCTTAACTACCATGAAGATAAAGATGCTGAGGTCGATATGAATGTCGTTATGACCTCAAAAGGGGAATTTGTGGAGCTTCAGGCCACGGGGGAGGAGAGCACTTATACTGAGGCCGACCTTTTAAAGATGATGAGCTTAGCGAAAAAGGGGATGAAGGAAATTTTTGAGCTCCAATTGAATTGTTTGAAGGTCACTCCTTTAATAAATCAATCTTAAAGAATAAATTCAAAGCATTACCGTCCAAAATAACTCTGGATTTGATCGGTGAATTAGAGGAGGGGGGATTGAAATCCTCAAGCAGTTCTCACGCCACGCCGCGACGTCGCAACGTCAGAGAGGGAGAGGATCGTGAGCTCTTTCCTTTCGGCGCCTCCTTCGTCGGCTGCCGCCTCCCGAGAATCTCTCCCGTTTTTTTAAAAAAAGGATTTTCAAAAAACGATCGAGTTTCTCTGGAGGGGATCGGTTTCACCTCTCCTCGGAAAGAGCTTACGATCCTCTCAGGGATAAATTCTCGGATTTTTTTAATGGAGCGCCGACCGCTGGGCGGCATGGATTAGAGGTGGATTTATCTCTTTCGCTTTAGGCTAATCGCTTCTAGCCAATGGCTGCTCTTTGCCTCCCTTCGCCCATGCTGTCAAACCGTCGGCGCTCCATTTCTCTTTTTAAAAATAGGGAGGAGGCTCGGAGGAGCCGTGGTCAGAACGAAGGGGGGGGAGGGTTTTAACGTGGCGTCGTCGTGTCGTTGCGTAAGACATGTATTTAAGGTTTTTTAGAAACGCGCTCAGAGGCTTTTTTAGGAATTTTGTTGCGAAGGGGAGGATTTCCCTTATTTTCGCCTTTGTGAGGGGAGTCCGAGGTGGACTGAGAGGTGGGAGGCCACGACCCTAAAGGCCCTTTAAAAACGGGCGAACCTGATCCGGGTGATGCCGGCGGAGGGACACGATCTTCTTTTTTAAGTCGATTTGTTTGTTTCTGACGCATTTTCCGATCAATAACGCTGGAGATGATGATGTCTGAAATGTTGCATACGGATATAACGACCGATTTAAAAGGGGGCTCAACCATTCATCAACCTTTCCCAGGGTCTCACAAGGTCTATGTGACTGGATCGAGATCTGATCTTCGTGTTCCTTTTCGTGAAGTCCGTCAATCGCCCACTAAAAATTTTAAAGGAGAGATGGAGCACAATCCAGCCGTGCGAATTTACGATCCCTCTGGAATTTATACCGATCCGGAGGCTCCAGTGGATATTCGCAAGGGACTTCCTTCGGTTCGTTCGACATGGATTGAGGAGCGAAATGACACGGAGACCGTGAGTGGACGTCAGGTCCAGCCGCGGGATAATGGGTATCTTTCTGATCTCCATGAATCCACCGCGAAGACACGCGATGGTAAGGGGCGGCTTGAAGTTTTCCAAGGATTAACGCGTCCCGTTCGTCAGGCAAAAACAGGGAAGAACGTCTCTCAAATGCATTATGCTCGTCAGGGTGTGATTACGCCAGAAATGGAATATATTGCGATCCGTGAAAACCTCGGTCGTGAGGAGTATCTCCAAAACGGGTATCATGCCGGTCAAGATTTTGGGGCCACGATTCCTCGGATTATTACTCCAGAGTTTATTCGTCAAGAGGTCGCTAAAGGACGAGCGATTATTCCGGCGAATATAAATCATCCAGAATCGGAGCCGATGATTATTGGTCGCAATTTTCGAGTGAAGATTAATGCCAATATTGGAAACTCTGCGGTCACCTCTTCGATTGAAGAGGAGGTCGAAAAGATGACCTGGGCGATTCGTTGGGGGGCCGATACGATTATGGATTTGTCGACCGGTAAAAATATTCATGCGACTCGCGAATGGATTTTAAGAAATTGCCCGACTCCGGTCGGAACCGTGCCGATTTATCAAGCACTGGAGAAGGTTAACGGACGTGCTGAGGAACTCACTTGGGAGATCTTTCGGGATACGTTGATTGAACAAGCGGAACAAGGGGTCGATTATTTTACGATTCATGCGGGGGTATTGCTTCGCTATGTTCCGATGACGGCTAAACGTCGTTGCGGGATTGTGAGTCGCGGAGGATCGATTTTAGCGAAGTGGTGCTTAGCGCATCACCAAGAGAATTTTCTCTACACTCATTTTGAAGATATTTGCGAAATTATGAAAGCCTATGACGTGAGCTTCTCCTTGGGAGATGGATTGCGTCCGGGAGCGATTTCTGATGCTAATGATGAGGCTCAGTTAGGAGAGTTGAAGACACTTGGTGAGTTGACTCAAGTGGCTTGGAAACATGACATTCAAGTCATGATCGAAGGACCGGGGCATGTGCCGATGCAACTCATTAAAGAGAACATGGACCTCCAATTAAAGCATTGTGCTGAGGCTCCATTTTATACCTTAGGCCCTTTGACCACAGATGTGGCTCCGGGTTACGATCATATTACCAGTGCCATTGGTGCGGCGATGATCGGTTGGTTTGGGACGGCAATGCTCTGTTACGTAACTCCGAAGGAGCATCTCGGACTTCCCAATAAGAAAGATGTGAAGGATGGGGTGATCGCCTATAAGATTGCGGCTCATGCGGCCGATTTGGCGAAGGGGTTCCCTGGAGCGCAATCGTGGGATGATGCGTTGAGTAAGGCTCGCTTTGAATTCCGATGGGAGGATCAATTTAATCTGAGTCTCGATCCGGAGACGGCTCGGTCATTTCATGATGAGACCTTGCCTCAAGAGGGAGCGAAACAGGCCCATTTTTGTTCGATGTGTGGACCGAGTTTTTGTTCGATGAAGATCACGGAGGATGTGCGTCGTTATGCCGAGGAGCAAGGAGTGGCAGAGGAGAAGGCCCTAGAGGAGGGGATGAAGGCAAAAGCGGCTGAGTTTAAAAATCAAGGATCTGAACTTTATCAAAAAGCGTAATGTTATGAGTCAAAAATTAAGTTTTTCTAAAATGAATGGCGCTGGAAACGATTTTGTCGTCTTCGATAACCGTGAGCTCAAAAGGAATCTCTCGACGGAGCAGATCGCCTTTCTTTGTCATCGTCAATTTGGAGTGGGAGCGGATGGGCTTCTTGCCGTTGAGCCTGACAGTCAAGGAGCCGATTTCCGGATGCGTTATTATAATGCGGATGGAGGGGAGGCGGAGATGTGTGGGAATGGAGCCCGCTGTTTTGCTCGTTATGTGAGACCGCTGAAAAGCTCATCAGCTTCACAAGTCAGTTTTCGGACACAGGCCGGATTGATTGAAGCGGAGTTTCATGGAGGGGAGATCTCGGTGCAACTAACCGCTCCGCAACAGTTGAAGTTGAATGACTCGGTTGTTTTAAAGGATCGGACTTTAATCGTTCATTCCTTGAATACGGGAGTTCCGCATGCCGTTGTCTTTGTGGAGGATTTGGAGCAGACACCGATCGTTGAGTGGGGTCGAGAGTTACGCTATCATGCTCATTTTTCACCAAAAGGAACGAATGTTAATTTTGTTCAATTGCTTGGTAAAAATCAGATTCGAGTCCGGACTTACGAGCGAGGAGTAGAGGGAGAGACTCTTGCCTGTGGAACGGGAGTTACGGCTTCCGCAATCCTAGCGCATCTCGTTCATGGGGTGGAAAAACCGGTTCGTGTGAAGGTTCAAAGTGGCGATTGGCTTGGAGTCAGTTTTGAGAAGAGCGGAGAGGATTTTGCCAATGTAAAACTTCAAGGCCCAGCGGTGATTGTCTTTCAAGGAGAGATTGAGATTTAGAAAAATGAAATTTCTTAAAGCATTTTTTAAAATAGAAATTTTCTCATGAGGGCTTAAGCTTGTCTAAACTGATAAATTCTGTATATTGATTTTATGTTAACGCTTGATCATAGTCCTGTGCATTCGGACTCAAAAGTATTAGGCGGCACGCTTGTTTTTAAAGGAACAAGGGTTCCCGCGCAAGTGTTGTTAGATTATATTGATCGAGGTCATTCCTTAGAATTATTTTTAGATCATTTTCCGACTGTAAACCCATTGGATGCGAATGAATTTTTGCGCATAGCTCGTGAAGAAAATTATACTTGATGAAAATATTCCGAGTCCTTTAATCCCTCAAATTAAAGAAGCGATAAATCAATCACGAGCAAACGATTATATTAAAATTTTTCCCAAAGAATTTAATACTCCATGAAGCTTCCGATTGTTTTATCGATTGCTGGTTCCGATAATAGCGGAGGGGCGGGGATTCAGGCCGATCTGAAGACCTTTTGTGCTTTTCGTTGTTATGGAACCACGGCAATTACCTGCATTGTAGCCGAGCATCCCGGCAAAGTGAAATCGATTGAACCGGTTCCCCCTCGGAGCGTTCAAGAGCAAATCGAGTTGGTGGCGGAGGCCTTTCCGGTCGCTGCTTTTAAGACGGGAATGCTTTATTCGCAGGAGATCATTGAAGCGGTTCTTCAATCCATAGAGACCCATTTAAACGGAGTTCCTTTTGTGCTCGATCCTGTGATGGTCGCCTCTTCGGGGGTCTCTTTGTTGCAACCGCAGGCGATTGAGATGATTCATAAACTGCTGATTCCTCGGGCCACGGTGGTGACTCCTAATCGAGATGAGGCGGCGCTCTTATGGGGAAAGCCGATTTTGAATTTAACTTCGATGCGTGAGGCTGGTCTGGATCTTTCTCATCGCTATCAAGTGCCATTCCTCATGAAAGGGGGGCATCTCAAAACCGATCAGGCGATTGATCTTCTTTTTACCCAAGAGGGGGAGGAGTCCTTTATTGTTCCTCGAATTCCGAATGTTGATCCTCATGGAACGGGCTGTACTTATTCGGCGGCGATGACTTGTGGATTGGCGCAGGGATTAAAGTTAAAGGAGTCAATTCGAGAGGCAAAGCGTTATATTACCGGAGCGATTGAGAATCATTTTGAATCCCGTGGTTATCAGGTATTGAATCATTTTTCATCCCTTCATTAGAGAGGATTGTAATAGTTTCTATTTCCACAGAAGCGATCAAGCGTTATGGTTTAAGGATTATGTCCTTTATTGGAAAACGTCATCAGCTCCTCATTGTCAGAGAGGCGCCCCCTGGTCTCTATTTGAACGATGGATCCGGAGGCGAGATCTTATTGCCGCGTCGATACATCCCAAAGAATTATAAGATCGGCGATAAGATTGAGGTCTTTGTTTATATGGACTCAGAGGATCGTCCCGTTGCGACAACAGAGGTTCCGTATGCTATGGCGGGGGAATTTGCTCATTTAAAAGTACTCAGTATAAATCGACAGATCGGCGCATTTTTAGATTGGGGATTGTCGAAGGATCTATTGCTTCCTTTTCGTGAACATATTGGGGAGGTTCGTTTAGGACAAAAGGTGATGGTATATGTTTACCTCGACCCGAAAACCTCCCGTCTCGTCGCTTCGATGCGAACGAAACAACATCTCAAGCATCCGAATAATGCCTATAAAGAGGGAGCGGCGGTTTCATTCATGGTCGAGGAGTCAACCGCTCTCGGTTATAATGTGATTGTCGAAAACAAACATCACGGACTCCTTTTTGCAAGCAATTTATCGGGACCATTAACGCGTGGAGAACGATTGAAGGGGTTTGTTCATCAAGTGAGGCCCGATGGGAAAATCGATCTTCGACTTGAGGCTTCCGGCTATCAAAAAGTAATTCCGCTCACGGAGTTGATTCTTCAAGCCCTTCAACTTCAAGGGGGACGATTACCCTTTGATGATAAGAGTTCGCCTGAGGAGATCCGCAAAGCCTTTAGTGTGAGTAAGAACACCTTTAAACTCGCCTTGAGTGCTCTTTATCGAGATCGAAAGATCGCCTTTGAGAATGGAGCAACAATTTTGACGCCAGAAGGAGAGTCTTTTTTAAAAAATGAGTGGAAACCTGGAAAAAAAGAGTAAAATCGAGAAATGAAACGGTTAAAGACTTAAGTTAAAAGAGAGTTAAAATATGCCTTCACCTCCCTCGAAAGACCCCCTTCACGGCAAGACTCTTGAGATGATTCTAACTGTTTTAGTCGAGCATTATGGATGGGAGGAGTTAGGGAAGAAGATCAAGATTCGCTGCTTTAATTTTGATCCGACGATCAAATCGAGTCTGACTTTTTTACGGAAAACGCCTTGGGCAAGAGCCAAGGTTGAAGATCTTTATCTTATCTATCTTTGTGATCAGGCTGCTTTTTCAGAAAAGAGATTGGAAAATTAATTCCGTATTCTCATTCGCTCTTAAGGGGATACTATTTAATCAAAAGAATTAAGATCAATAATCCCATGGCAATCAGCAGAGGAAGACTGAAGGCGAAGCCAGTGATGACTTTATCCATGAAAGAGCCACGAGAAGAGTCACTGGAGGAATCACCCTGATTTGAGGAATCATCATGGAGACTGCGAAGGGCATCAATTTTTGAACGGGACTGTTCATAGATCAAACGGGCTTGATCTAAAATAGCTAAGGCACGAGTGAGTTCTTCCGAGGGATTTTTTGAATTCCATTGGTGGGGGTTGATTTGGCGAACCAGCTGGATCTGTTCCTCAAAGGCATGACGGACAAATTGAACTTGTTCAATCTCTTTACGCATCTGATGTTCCTGTCCTTCAAGAACAACGAGACCCCGATTTAAATTTTCGGAAACAACTCGAAGGCCTTCATCGAGTTGAATCTGTTTTCTTTTGATATCTTCTAAGAAAATCTTCTGACGATTGATATCATCGAGCTGGCGTTCGTGCTCCATGAGGGAGCGTTGAGCTTGTTCAATTTGAAGGTTCAAATCTTCGGGGGTTACCGTGTGAGATGAGCCCGAGGATCGATAGATGAGATCGTCATTATCACGAGAGGAGGATTTCATGAGTTTAATTCAAAGATGAGGGGGGTTAGGGGATTAAGATAGCAGTTCCAATTTTGAGTGGTTTTCCTTCAGGAAGAGTCTCTAAATTTGCATTTTTAATTCGCTCAATTCCGTTCACAACATCTTTCGGATAATGTTTTTTTGAGATTTTCCAAAGGGTATCCCCTTTTTGAATCGTGTAGCTACGGGCGGCGGTCGCTGCAGGAGTAGAGTTTGAGGGTGGGGCGGAGAATGTTCCAGGAGCATTGACCGTATTGTTTGGAACTGTGCTTTGAATTGTGTTTGGAACTGTTGAGGAGATCCCTTTATTAAGCGCTGCTTGGGCTTGAGTGGTGGCCGCGGCGGGGGTCGAAGGTTGTTGGACGGCAACCGGGTTTACTTTGTCTGTAAGATTTCCCGAATTTACTTCCGCAGGAACAACAGGGGAGACAACCGCACTTGCGGCTTGAGTGGCTTTGAGAGTCGCCTCTTCGAGGGTTTTTGCCGCTTTGACTTTTTCCTCTTCTAGCAATGCGACCGTCTTCGTTTGCTCCTCTTTGGAGGCACTCAACGCATGCTCCATCTCCGTGATTTTTTTGTAGAGCTCTTCGCGCTCTTTTTTCAAGGAGAGGTTATCGGATTGAATCTTCGCGAAAAGCTCAGCATTTTGAACGGGTGAGTTCGGCAATGTTGCAGCAAAAGTAATTTTAGCGTTATCGAGATGACCTTTTGCCATCTCTGCTTTGTCGGTGTTAGGACGTTCGTCGAGAAATCGTTGAAGGTGATAAATGGTCTTAATCGGATCACCGAGTTTTTCGCTGTAAAGCATTCCGATTTCATAATGCGCTGCAGCTACTTTGGGATTTTTGCGCAGTGCGGTTTCGTATGATTTTACGGCCTTTTCAAAATCACGATCGTGAATCGCCTCTTGAGCCTCCTTAAAATAGGGATTTCGATCATCTTCTGCTTCGAGACGGGGATCCTCTTTGTCACAACTGATCAAAAGTAAAAGCGGAAGAAGTAAGAATAAACGGCGAATAGTCATCTAAGTATACTAACGAGCGTTTGTTCTCGTGCAAACTGAAAAAATGGATTCTTTTAGCGTCGCCCTTTACTTTTACTTTGGGTGACCCGATCTCGTTTCGCTTTCTCGTAGGTATAGGCTTTTCTTTTTTTGACGACTACGGTTTGGGGTCGTTTGCGGTAGATGAAATCGATGGGACATCCTTCGAGCGGAAAATATTTTCTAATTTGAAGCTCTAAAAACCGCTGATAGGAGGGGATCAGAAGATCCTCTCCATTCACGAAAAGCAGGAGGGTCGGAATCGATCGTGGATCTTCCGAGAATTGTTGTGCGGCATAGTAACACTTAAATCGTTTTCCTCGAACTGAGGGAGCCATTTGTCGTTCTTGAGCCTCATGGATGACTCGATTGAGGCGTGCGGTTTGGAATTTAATATGGCGCATTTGATCCATTCGATGAATCCCTTCCATCAATTTCGGAAGACCATATTTCGATTTGGCGCTAATAAAGAAGATCGGGGCATAAGGCAGGAAAAAGAGCTCTCGTTCAATGGCTTGAGAAAACTCCAGACGTTTATCGGTGTTTCCCTGACCTTCATCGAGAGCAATATCCCATTTATTGAGCGCAATTATGCATGGGACTTTCGATTTTTGAATCAGGCTGGCGATTTTTTTATCCTGTTCACGAACCCCTTCGAGCGATTCAAGAACTAGAACACAGACATCGGCTCGATTGATCATGTGGACCGTTCGACCACTCATTTTGGCTTCAAGCGCATCATCGATTCGACTTTTCTTTCGGAGCCCTGCGGTGTCGATGAGAACGTATTCTTTATCATCCCATTTAAAGGGGACATCCACCGCATCACGAGTCGTTCCTGCGACTTCGCTGACGATCGTTCGATCTTCATTGAGAATTGCGTTGATCAAGGAGGATTTACCGACATTCGGTCGTCCGATCATCGCCACTCGTGTTGGACGAGAGGGGGGGAGAGGCTCGGAGACCAACCAGGTTTTAGTCAGTTCCTCCTTAATATCGGCAATTCCCATCCCATGCATGGCAGAGACGGGATACGGCTTTCCAAAGCCTAATTGAGTAAATTCCGAGGACTCCGCCTGATGCTTGTCGGTCTCTGCTTTATTCAGGAGAAGAAAAACCGGTTTCTCTGATTTGCGAAGTTTTTTAGCAATATCGCGGTCGAGATGAGTTAATCCTTCGCGAATATCAACCACGAAAAGAATCTGTGTCGCCGTTTCAAGGGCAAGATTGACCTCATGTTCGATCGCTCCGGCAAAGCCTTCAGAATCGCCGAGTCCGATTCCACCGGTATCGACGAGTGTAAATTCGAAGTTATCCCAACGCGCCGAGACGACGAGACGATCGCGGGTGACACCGGGTCGATCATGAACGATCGAAAGATCTCTTCCTGCAAATCGGTTAAAGAGTGCGGATTTCCCGACATTGGGACGTCCGACAATAGCGACGACAGGATGAGCGGTTTTGGACATAATCAGATCTGTTTAGCGATCATATCGAGCGAGGACAATGAAATACCGTTCTTTTCCTATCTACAATTAAAACGGTCTTTAAAACATCCTGTGAATCCTATTCATCCCTGTTAAATTCTGCCTTTGATTGGCGACCCTTGGCGGTTAGCATTTCCACTGGGGGGGGGTTGCTCGCCCAAAAAACTGGGCTCGCAGGGAGTTGTGCCTCACAAGGCACGGATCCCTGCGCTAGGCCGTTTGTATTTGTTTATAGATAACAGTTACTTTTAGTTGAAAAATTGACTTTGAACCCTTTATTCGGTATAGACAACAGTCATGGAGGCATTTTTTTCAAAATTAAAAGCAGACCTATCTTGGCGACAAGCTCGATTGGTGGGTGGATTGCTTTTGCGTTATGAGAGAGGAACGATTACCCCAGTACGTAAAGGGATTTTGAAGTCGCTTCTTTTAAATCCTGGCGTGACTCATCGCCTCATCGATCAAGGAGTCGCTTATCATGTCGGACGCACAAACCGCTCTCGATTGGTGGAATCCTAAGATCGATTGGGATTGCGAAGCAGGAAAACTGCTCCAAAAGTTATTTTCTAATATCCCCAATAAACCAGCTGAAATTACAGTTTTTGGCTCTGCCGCTCTTCAGCTTTGTTTCAAACGGGAATTCCTCAGTGCTGATGTCGATTTTTTAAGTCGGACGGATTACAATGAGCTGATTCATCATTTGGAGTTAGGCAAGGGTCAGACTGAATTTTATCTTGAGCAGCCTCCCGCAAAAACTTTTATCGTTGCTGTGGATTGGAGAGATCGGGCTTATACGGAAGTCATCGATGGAATCTCGGTGATTTTTCCACACCCTATTGACATTCTCACTTCCAAGGTGAAACGGTTGGAGTTCAAGGATCTTCAAGCCTTTTTTTTAGTGAAAGAATTGACCGGACATCCAACGGAAGAGGAGATGATTCACTCTCTTCAAGGGGTTGTAGATATGTATCGACCTGCATTTGACGAAGAAAATCCCGGTGGCGATCCCATTGCGAATACCCAGCGATTGTGGATCGATTTTTTTTCAAAAAAAATCGATGTAAGAAAGCAAATTATTGCTCCAGCCTTAGAAGATCGTCAAAAATATTACGATCCACTTTCTCCGGAAAAAAAGGAACTCATCAAGAAATTGATGAATGAAAAGAGCGCTCCTTTACCGCCTTGAGCTTTGATTTTCTCTAATGATCTTGAGTTTAATTCGCTATTGAAACCGATTTTTCGGCTCGGAGATCGGGGGATCTCCATCATTTGACATATGGCAAATAACGAGGACCTCCTCGTTTCTTTGAGGTCGTAATTTGTGACCTCAAAGAATCCTATTCATCCCTGTTAAATTCTGCCTTTGATTGGCGACCCTTGGCGGTTAGCATTTCCAATGGGGGGTAGATATGCTTGCCCAAAAACTGGGCTCGCAGGGACTTGAACCCTGACACCTTTCGGTACTAGATCCTAAGTCTAGCGCGTCTGCCATTCCGCCACGAGCCCTCGTGTGGTTTCCTTAATCTCTCGATTAATTGGGAGAGGGCAATTCAAAAATTGAGGTTAACACCGTTTTTTAATTTTTCCGATTTGATCCTTTATTTTTTCAAGCTGATTTTCGAGTTGATGAAGTTCCTCTTTGATTGAAAGACTCTCTTTATTTTCGGTTTTTTCAGCTTCAGCCTCTTTTTGAATTTCTTGCATTCCATTAAGGACAATGCCGATAAATAAATTGAGCATGATCATTGTTCCTAAAAGAATATAGGTGACAAAGTAGAGAATAGCCCCCCAAGCGGGAACCGTAGGGGTTTCAGCTCGAATCTGTTGATAAAGAATATCGGCCCATCCCTCGAGAGTCGTAATTTGAAAAAGGGAGAGCATCGATTTTCCAAGGGAGCCAAAGTGTTGGGGGTCGTTTTGACTAAAGAGGGAAACGCCGAGAATTGCATAAATGTAAATTAAGATGAGTAAGAGGAAACCAACATAGCCCATTGAGGGAATACTCCGAAGAAGGGCGTTTACAAGCAGCTGAAGCTTTGGAATTACGGAGACAAGTCTTAAAATTCGAAGAATTCGTGCGAGTCGAAGGATTGCGATAAAGGGACCTTCCGCTGGGAAAAAACAGGCGATCAGAATAAAAAAATCAAAACAATTCCATCCACTTCGAAAATAGTCCCAAGGACGAGGTGATAATGCGAGTCCTTTCAAAAGGGCTTCAAAGCAAAAGATTCCTAAAATAACAATATGGAGAAATTCAAATAAGGAATGAAAGGTAAGACGAGTGGCGGGGTTTGTTTCAAACCCGAGGAGGATTGCGGCGGCTAAGATTGTGAAAATGATGAGCCGATTAAAAAAGGGGGCTTCGACGGTTTTCCGAGAAAAAAGAAGAAGTGAGTTCATGGCTAAAAGTGAAGGATTCTTTGTTTTTGTCAAATCGATCATTTGAAACGACTGGATCTGATGCTTGCCAAGGATTCTCCTTTATGAAAAAGTGTCTGGAGATATGAATATCCGTTCTCTCGAAGACATTAAGGCCATTTATCAACAGCCCCTTTTTAATTTAATGAAAGAGGCGCGTGAGGTTTACGAATCGAATTGGGGGGAGGAGCCTGGAATTCAGCTTTGTACGCTTTTAAGTATTAAGACGGGGGGCTGTAGTGAGGATTGCTCTTATTGCGCTCAAAGTTCACATTACAAGACGGAGGTTGAGTCGGGAAAGTTAATGACCGCGGAGGAGGTTTTGCCGATTGCTCAAAAGGCGCGTGAGAATGGGACGACTCGTTTTTGTATGGGAGCGGCATGGAAGGGAATAAAAGAGAGTGATAGTCGTTTTGGAACGGTTCTAGAGACCGTTCGTCAGGTGAGTCAATTAGGGATGGAGGTTTGTGTCACTCTAGGGAGTTTAACGGAAGGGGCGGCTCAGGCGCTTAAAGCGGCGGGGGTTACGGCATATAATCATAACTTAGATACGAGCCCGGAGCATTATGCAAATATTGTGACGACGCATACTTTTGAAGATCGAGTGAAGACGATTCAACATGTTCAAAAGGCGGGAATGGCGGTCTGTTGTGGAGGAATTATGGGAATGGGGGAGACCGTTCAAGATCGTATTCGTTTCCTTCAGGTTTTGACTGAATTAACCCCTGCTCCGGAGAGTATTCCGATTAACTGTTTGACCGCAATCCCAGGAACTCCCCTTGAGAATCTTCCTCCCTTGGATGTTTTTGAATTGGTTCGAATGGTCGCAACAACGCGAATTCTTTTTCCTCGTTCCAAGGTTCGACTTTCTGCAGGCCGCACAAAGCTATCCAAAGAGGGGCAGGCTCTCTGTTTCTTTGCGGGGGCGAATTCAATTTTTTATGGGGATAAGCTTTTGACAACGGATAATCCTGGAGTTGATGAGGACAAGGAGCTCCTTGAGAGTCTTGGGTTGGTTTCAGCGACTCAAATTCCAGTCGCTCTTGAGGTTTAGAACTGTACACGATGAATCTCTCCTTGTTTTCAATGTCTTTAAATCATCAGCGCTAATGAGTGAAGATAAGCGGTTAAAAACTGTCTTTTCTTGGCGTTATTGGCGTCCCTTGGCGGTTCATCCGATTTCATTTGTTATTCTTTTAGAGTTGGAGAGTAGGAAGTAAGAGATTTTTTGATCCCTTGACGAGAGCGTTTGCGACTCCCATTTCAGGTCAAGAGATGAACTTAACATTATTTGACAGAGCGTTCAATATATCTATGTTAATAGATATGAAGACAAGTTCCGTATTTCAACATGGGGGATCGCAAGCGGTTCGTATGCCGAAGGAGTTTCGGTTTTCTTGCAGTCGTGTAGAGATACGGAAAACGGAGGAGGGGGTTTTATTAATCCCTCTTGCGGAGGAGGAGAGTCGAAAAAAGAGATTTATGCAACTCGCGGGTTCCTTAAAAGATTTTCCGATATTAGATCGCTCTCAAGCGGCAGATTCTAGGGATTTTTCATGGTAAAAAGAGTTTTGCCGGATACGAATATTTGGTCCTATTGGTTACGAGGTCAGGATTTTTTGCTTCAGAGTCGAATGGAGAGGGCCTTTGATTCCTTACTCCTTTCTTCGGTTGTCTATTCGGAGCTTTGTTATGGGGCGACAAAGTCATCGAATCCGATGCATCTGAGAAAGATTCATTCCCTTGGTGAGATGATTCCGATCGTCGATTATTTAAAGGCAGATGCTTTCATTTATGGAGAGGTCCGGTCAGATCTTGAGGGGCGGGGAGAGATTATTGGTCCGTATGACCTTCAAATTGCATCCCAAGCGTTACGACTCTCGGCGCTTTTGGTGACTCATAATCAAAACGAGTTTGCGAGAGTTTCTGGATTAAGGACAGAGGATTGGGTCTCCGTGATTTAGCTGATTTTATGAGAGACAAGATCAAAAAGGCACGCTAGGTTTCGCCCCTATGTTTCAGTGGATTCTTAAAAAATTTCTCGGCACGAAAAATCAACGTGAAGTCACCAAGCTACTTCCGATTGTTCAAAAGATCAATCAGATCGAGGAGGGGTATCGCGCGCTCTCTGAGGCTGAATTGATCGCAAAAACGGAGGAGTTTAAAGGACGACTCGAGAAGGGGGAGACGTTAGATCAAATTCTTCCGGAGGCTTTTGCGACGGTCAAAAATGCTTGTCGCCGTTTTACGGAATCTCGAAAGACCTTTAAAGTTCGCGGACAAGAGATGGTTTGGGAGATGCTTCCGTATGATGTGCAGATGATCGGGGGAATGGTGCTTCATTCTGGACGAATTTCGGAGATGGCGACTGGAGAGGGAAAGACCTTGGTCGCGACCTTTCCGGCTTATCTGAATGCTTTGGCTGGAAAAGGGGTTCATATCGTAACAGTGAACGACTATCTTGCCAGTCGTGATAGTGAGTGGGTGGGGGCAGTTTTTCGTTTTCTCGGTTTGACCGTCGGCTGTGTTCAGCACGATATGAGTCCATCGCAGCGTCGTGAGCAATATGCGTGTGATATTACTTATGGAACGAATAGTGAATTTGGATTTGATTACCTTCGTGACAATGGAATGGCCACTCGGAAAGAGGAGCAGGTTCAACGGGGTCATGCCTATGCGATCATTGATGAGGTCGATAGTATTTTGATTGATGAGGCTCGTACTCCTTTGATTATTTCCGGTCCTGTCACTGTGAGTACCCATCAGTACGATCGTTATCGTGCTCCGGTCGATAAATTAGTTCAGCAACAAAATATCGAATGTACTCGTTGGGCGATGGATGCCAAAAAGATGCAGGAGGAGAAAAAAGAGATCTCTGAGATTGGTCGTTTGTTATTTAAGATCAAACTGACCATGCCACGAAATAAGCAGTTAATGAAGCTAATGGAGGATGCGGAGCTCCTCCGTGCCGTTGAAGATGCGGAGTTGTCGATGTATAATGATCCGCGTCGATCGGATTTGTATAAGATCAAAGAGGAGGCTTATTTTACGATTGAGGAGAAATCGAGTGAAGTCGATATCAGTGAAAAGGGTCGTCAATTTTTGAATCCGACAAATCCGGATGCCTTTACTTTGCCGGATTTATTGACTCGTTATCATGAAATTGATGCGAATCAGGCGATGAGTATTGAGGAGCGGGAGAAATTAAAAGCGGAGGCTCAATCGGTCTATGAGGAGACGAGCCAACGGGTTCATAATATTACGCAATTACTTCGGGCCTTTTGTTTATTTGAGAAAGATGTGCATTACGTCGTTCAGGAGAACAAGGTGATGATTGTGGATGAGTTTACAGGTCGGATGATGCCTGGGCGTCGCTGGAGCGATGGGCTTCATCAAGCGATTGAGGCGAAGGAAGGGGTTCATATTGATCGTGAGTCGCAAACCTTGGCGACGATTACGATTCAGAACTATTTTCGTCTTTATACAAAACTTTCTGGGATGACCGGAACGGCGGAGACCGAGGCGAACGAGTTTCATGATATTTATAAAATCGATGTGATCGTGATTCCAACCCACAAGAATTGTGTTCGGATCGATGTGAATGACAGTATCTTTAAGACCCGTCGTTCGAAATTTAATGCGATTGTTAAACGGATTAAGGAGCGCAATGAAAAGGGGCAGCCGATTCTTGTCGGAACGATTTCAGTGGAGACCTCTGAGCTTCTTTCACGGATGTTGAAACGGGAAAATATTATTCACAATGTTTTAAATGCGAAGTATCACCAGCAAGAGGCCGAAATTGTGGCACGGGCTGGACAGAAATCAGCGGTGACGATTGCAACCAATATGGCCGGTCGTGGAACGGATATTAAGCTTGGATCTGGGGTGCCGGAAGTGGGAGGACTGTATGTCATTGGAACCGAAAGACATGAATCTCGACGAATTGATCGTCAGCTTCGTGGACGATGCGCACGCCAAGGAGATCCTGGAGAGACGCAGTTTTTCATCTCTTTCGAAGATGATTTGATGAGGAACTTTGGGGATTCTCGTCGTTTAAGTAATTGGATGACCAAGTTTGGAATGGAAGATGATGAAGAGTTAGAGCATCCTTGGCTTAACAAGGCGGTTGAATCGGCTCAAAAAAGAGTGGAACAACGCAACTACATGATGCGTAAGCATACTTTGCAGTATGATGATGTCATGAATCAGCAACGAAACGTCGTTTACGGATTCCGTACCGATGTCTTGGAGACAGAAGATCCTCGTGAATCGCTTTTTGAAATTGTCGAAGAGGTTATCCTTTTAAATGCCGAGCAACGTCTGAGTGGAAGTGATTCCGATCCCGATAGTTTCATGAATTGGGTGAACCTTCATTTCCCGATGGGCTGTCGGAAAGAGGACTTTGATTGGAATTTAACCTTTGAGGAGATTGCTTCCAAGGTTTTAACCAAGGTAAAAGAGGCCTATGATCTCAAGGTAAAGTCGGAAAATCCAGATTTTATTCATCAAATGGAGCGTTCTTTGATTTTGACCTCGGTTGATAAACTTTGGCAGGAGCATCTTTTTGCGATGGATGGATTACGCACCAGCGTGGGGCTTCGTGCCTATGGGCAAAAAGATCCGTTGATTGAGTATAAACAAGAGGCCTTTACCTTGTTCCAAGATTTAATGGGATTAATTAAGTCGGATATTACGTCGAACTTGTTTAAGTCGAGCGCGGCGATCATGGAGATCCAAAAAATGTTGGCCTCGATCCCTCAAAAGTTGATTTACGAATCGATCGATCAACCCCATAGCTCTGTGGGTTCGATCGAAGGGGAGGGAGTGAAGCAAGAGAAGCCACCGGTGGAGTTAACCCTCCCGATCCGTCGTCAGGGACCGAAACTAGGTCGTAACGACGCTTGTCCGGTGGATCCGACGAAGAAGTTTAAGAACTGTTGTGGGGCGAGTGGTGATAAGCATTGTACAAAAGTGGTTTTGTAGGTTCATTGCTTTTTTATAAAGAGTCGCTACGGTCGTTCGCATGGATATTCTGGTTAAAAAAGAACATCGCGTCCTTTTAGGGATGAGTGGTGGGGTCGATTCAAGTGTTGCGGCATACCTTTTGAAGGAGCAGGGCTATACGGTGATTGGGGTGACGATGAAGGTCTGGCCCCAGGACTGTATGTCTCGTGCTGAGGATAAATGCTGTGGACCCCAGGCCGTGACCGATGCTCGTATGGTTGCGCATCAGATGGATATCCCTCATTATGTGATTGATGAGGCGGTTGCTTTTGAGAAGTTGGTGATCGATTATTTTACGGAGGAGTATCAAAACGGTCGGACTCCGAATCCTTGTGTGATGTGTAATGAGAAGTTGAAATTTGGAAAATTACAAGGGACCGCCAAATCATTGGGGGCGACCCATATCGCCACGGGGCATTATGCGATTATTGATCACACCGAGGGACATGCGAAGCTTCGACGAGCAGGGGATTTAAAGAAGGATCAGTCCTATTTTCTTTTTAGTTTAAAGCAGGAGCAGCTTCAGAAGTCATTAGCACCGATTGCATTGTTGAATAAACCGGAGGTTCGTAAGATCGCTGAAAAGCTTGGTCTGAAGGTTTATGATAAGGAGGATAGTCAGGAGATCTGTTTTGTTCCTGGAAATAACTACGCCGATTTTTTAAAATCTCACTTAGGAGAGCGGAATTTTAAGAAGGGGGGGATTTACTATAAAGATGGGACCTTTATGGGGGATCATCAAGGGATTGAGCTTTATACCGTCGGTCAGCGTAAGGGATTAGGGGGAGGTCATGGACGTCCTGTCTATGTGATTGATATTGATGCGGCGAATCAACGCGTTCTGGTGGGGGAGCAGTCCGATCTCGTACGGGGCGAATGTATGGTGAGTAATACGAATTGGCAGCAGCCCTTGGGAAGCGATCCGAAAGAGGTGATGGTGAAGATTCGTTACAATTGGCAGCCGATTGAAGCGACCGTTTATCCGGAAGAGGGAAACCGGGCGAAGATTGTATTTAAAGATCCCCAGCATTCTGTCACTCCCGGACAGGCGGCAGTTTGTTATGAGGGGGATTTAGTGTTGGGTGGCGGGTGGATCGATCGATCGCCATTAATGATGGATATTCCGGAGGCTCAAGAGCCTGCGGTTGTATGAAGCCGTTATTGATTCAAGTCACGATTGCAAAGGAACAGGAGGGGCGGGATCTCGCAAAACTTCTCGTTGAAAGGGGGCTTGCCGTCTGTGTTCAACAAATTTCTGGGGTCGAGTCCACATATCGTTGGCAGGGAAAAGTTTTTCAGGAAATGGAATATTTGCTTTTGATTAAATCGAGTGAGGAGAAGTGGGAGGAGATTCAGACCGTGATTCGTGCGAATCATTCGTATGAATGTCCTGAAATTGTTGCAATTTCTCCGTTGGAAGTTGAGAAAAACTATCTAAGCTGGTGGAATGAATCTCTAAGGATTCAATAAGGTAAATGTATGTGGTTGTTTGAATTTAGTTGGCAAATTGGAGTCATTTTACTCCTTGTGATCGCAAACGGTTTCTTCGTTGCTGCGGAGTTTGCGCTTGTCAAGATTCGAGCGACTCAGCTAAAGCCGCTGGCGCGACAAGGAAGCTGGCGAGCGAAGCTTTCATTGAAGCTTGTTTCGAGTTTAGATTCTTATTTATCGATGACTCAATTGGGGATTACACTCACGAGTCTTGGGCTTGGGTGGGTCGGAGAGCCTTATCTTGCGGTTTGGATCGAGAAAGTCTTTGAATCGATCGGTTTTGTCTACGCATTTGATTTAAAGTTCATCTCTTTTGCAATTGGTTTCGGGATCATTAGCTTTCTCCATATCGTTTTGGGGGAGTTAGCACCAAAGTCGATTGCGATTCAACATCCTCGAGTGACGACCCTTTGGATTGCTCCTTTACTCGTCGGATTTTACTATGTTTTTTTACCGGCGATCTGGGTTTTGAATGGCTCGGCCAATTTATTTTTAAAACTGATTGGGGTCCCTCCTGCTTCGGAGAAAGATCACGGGTATAGTCATGAGGAGTTAGGGGATTTACTTTTGCATGCGGGGCACTCTCACTCGGGAGATATCACGGTGAATCGTATTCTGGTAAAAGCCCTTCAGTTGAAAGAAACAACGGCGCAACAGATTATGATTCCGCAAGAGTCGGTCGTTTCCCTCTGGAAGGATAAACCGATTGAGGAGAATCTCACGATTGCGCAAAAATGTGGGTATAGTCGTATGCCTGTTTGCGGAGATTCAGCAGAAAGTGTGGTTGGGGTTGTTCTTGTGAAAGAACTTTTATGGCAGTATCAGGCGTTGGGGAGGCAGGCGGATCTAATCTCAATTATGCGTCCTCCGTTAACTTTTTTTCTTCAAACGAAGCTTCCGGTGATGCTAGAGCTTTTTCGACGTTCACGAAATCATTTAGCGGTTGTCGTTGACCGAGAGGATCGAATGATGGGAATCGTCAGTTTTGAGGATGTTCTTGAGGAGTTAGTGGGGGATATTCGAGATGAAATGGATATCGAGAAGGGGCCCTATTTTGATAAAACGGATCATAGCCTTTTAGTGGATTCCAAGATTCCTCTTCGAGATGTGGCGTTGGAGATGGCATGGAATCAAATTCTTCCGACACAAACGACGGATACCGTTGAACAATGGTGTCAGAAGTATTGGGGTTATCATGCTCCCTTGGGAAGAACCTTTGAATTTCAAGGTTTGAAGATTACAGCAGATGATGTGACCCCTCGGGGAGTTCGGCGTGTTCGTTTTGAGAAAGTAAATCCTCAACCCGTATAACTATGATTGTTTCTGTCATTGATATTGGAAGTAATTCAATAAAGTGGGTAGTTGCGGAAAGAACCGTAAATTTTTTAAAAGTATTACGTGAGGAGAGTCATACCACACGGCTTGCGAGTGACTTAATTCATACCGGTTATTTGGCTGAGGAGGCGATTCAAAAAACAATGGAGGTATTTTCGAGAATCCAGATGGAGTCGTTAAATTATAAAATTGAACGAGCCACAGCGGTTGCAACCAGTGCGGTACGGGATTCTGAAAATCGAAAAGATTTTTTAAAACGAGCGAAAAAAGTACTTGGGTATCCGGTTCAGGTTCTTTCGGGAAATGAGGAGGCTGAAATTATTTTTCAAGGGACCTCGGCCGATCCTTATTGGAATTCACGAGATCTTTTCGTGATTGATATTGGGGGGGGAAGTGCGGAATGGATACAGGGACTTCGAGGAAAAATTGAGAGACGGATGAGTCTTCCCCTAGGGTGTGTCCGGATTCGAGAGCGATTCATCAAGGATTATCCGGTGGGAGTTAAAAAAATTGAAGAGATCTGTGGTCGACTTGAAGAGCAGCTTCTTCCGCTTCTAACGCAATATCAACTCAAGGATCGAACGCTTGTGGCGACGGGAGGAACGGCGACCTGTCTTTCGGCCATTTTACAAAAACTCAAAGAGTTTGATCCCGATAAGGTCGATCATTTTGAGCTTACGCATAAAAATTTAACCTCACTCCTGACTCGTTTTTCTAAGAAAAAACTCTCGGATTTGTTGAAGATCGAGGGACTCCCTAAAAAAAGAGCCGATTTAATTATTCCGGGGATGTGTGTTTTGAAGGTTAGTATGGATATTTTAGGGGCGAAGACTTTGAGGACGAGTACGCGTGGGTTACGGTATGGAGTGATTGAACGTCTGGTTTTAAAATAGATCTCATTTATGTTAAATCGACTTGCCTTTGAAAAAAGCCCTTACCTTCTTCAGCATAAAGAGAATCCGGTGGATTGGCGCCCGTGGGGAAAGGAGGCCTTTGAAGAGGCCAAAAAACAAGATAAGCCGATCTTTTTGTCGATTGGCTACTCCACTTGTCATTGGTGTCATGTCATGGCTCATGAATCCTTTGAGAATCAGGCGATCGCCGATATTTTAAATAGTTATTTTATTCCGGTGAAAGTGGATCGTGAGGAAAGGCCAGATGTTGATCATGTGTACATGACCTATGTTCAATCAACCACGGGACATGGGGGTTGGCCGATGAGTGTTTGGCTCTCTCCGGAGTTAAAGCCGATTTATGGAGGGACTTACTTTCCTCCTGAGGATCGTTGGGGGCGAATTGGGTTTTCGAATTTATTAGTTAAAATCGATCAGCTTTGGAAAACAAAAAAAGGGGAGTTGATTGCTCAGAGCGAAGAGGTCTTTCACCAAATTCAACATTATGCCGCTTCCCCTGCATTTCAGGAGGGAGTTCCTTCCCCCTCGGCCTTTGAGAGGGCGACCTCCTATTTTATCAAAGCCTTTGATGCGGTGGAGGGAGGGTTTTCTGATTCGCCCAAATTTCCGCGTCCGGTTTGTATTCAATATCTTTCGAGAATGGCGTATCGACTTCGTTCCGGAAGTGTCGAGAAGAAGAGAATTGAAGAGATGATCGATCTCACTTTACGCAAAATGGCAAGGGGAGGAATGTTTGATCAAGTGGCAGGAGGATTTCATCGCTATAGCGTTGATTCGTTATGGCACATTCCGCATTTCGAAAAAATGTTGTATGATCAAGGACAACTGGTCGTTTCCTATTTAGAGGCCTATCAACGCTCGAAAGAGCCTTTTTTTGCAGCTACTGCTCGTAGGACACTCGATTATGTTTGCCGAGAGATGCGGTCCTTTGAGGGCGGTTTTTATTCGGCGGAGGATGCGGATAGTCTCATTGAACATGGTAGTAAGGAGCACTCGGAGGGGGCCTTTTACGTTTGGACGCAAGAGGAACTGAAGGAAATTCTTCGGGGGGACTATTCCTTTGCAGCGTTTATTTATGGGATTTTGCCTCAAGGAAACGCTCCTGAGGGAAGTGATCCGCATCGAGAATTAATTGGCAAAAATACATTGAAAGTTTTTTATTCCGATCATGAGATTGCTGAACGTTTTGCTCTTTCGACTGAAGCGGTACTTGAAAAAAGAGAGCGAATTCAGAAAACTCTTTTAGAGGTTCGAGCTCGTCGTCCTCGTCCCCATTTGGATGATAAGATAATTACTGGATGGAATGGATTGATGATCTCTGCCTTTGCAAAAGGCTATGCCGTACTGGGGGATCGAGACTATCGCGATTGTGCGGAGAGAGCGGTGGCCTTTATTTTGAAGGAGTTGACAAACGAAAATGGGGATTTGATGCGTTGTTATCGCGAGGGAGTGAGTCCCATTTCCGGTTTTTGTGAGGATTACGCGTATTTGATTCAAGGGCTATTAGATTTGTACGATGCGAGTTTAGAGGCGGCTTGGTTGGAGGTTGCGATTGCGTTGCAAGATCGACAAAATGAGCTTTTTTGGGACGATCACTCAGGAGGTTATTTTGGGGATACGGGGTTGGATCCGACGATTTTGATTCGGATGAAGAGCGATCATGATGGCGCAGAACCCTCCGCAAACTCGGTCTCTGCATTGAATTTAATTCGGATGGCAAGGGTCACGCGCGATTCACAATTTCTTCAACGTGCTGAGAAGCTCTTTGGATGTTTCAAGGCAACGATTGAGCGTTCAGGGGGAGCGATGCCTTTGATGCTAGCGGCGTATGACGCCTTTCTCAATGATCCGATCGAGGTGATTTTGATTGATGAGGGCTCGAAGGAGGGGGATTTATGGATTCAGCGAGTGCATCAGTTTTATGCTCCTGATTTATCGTTTACTCAAGTGGGTTCGAAGGAGCTTTCCTCTGTTTTTCGATTAAGAGCTGACGATTTTCATCAGAAGCGTCAGGGAGTCGATGGGATTGCTGCTTATATTTGCCAAAATCAGAGTTGTGGACCTGTGGTGACGAAGATCGATGAGATAAAATTAGACCGTTAACACCGCTTTTGGTTTTGGAGCGTTGCCGAATTCAAAGACTATTTTCACTTGGCGTTCGAGAGGATTAAGGGTATATTCATTTTGTCATATGGCAAACATGCCGCCTACTCCTGGTTTTTTAAAGCCTGGCAATTCACTTGGAAATATTCCTCCTCGGGGAATACCTCCGAAACCGGGTGGACTTCCCCCGCCTCGCGTCAATCCTGTTACCCCTTCTCCGAAGGGATCCTCTCCTGTTCCGATGGGGGCATCGATTGCGGTTCCTCCATCGATGAACTCTGGGGCATCGGTTGGATCAATGGGGGGACATGGAGTGAGTCATGGGACTTCCCCTCTGAAGTTGGCCGTGGATCCTGTTGTTGAGTTTATAAATCAGTATAAAAAAACTTTGATGCCTCATATTATTCCCAATATTGAGCCAAAGTTGTTGGATAAGGGGAATGAGGAACGATTAAAATCGCGAATTGAGGCCTTGGTCGATGAAAAATTAGCGGCCGACAAAGCACCGATTGGTCGACAGCTTCGAGTCCGTCTTTTGACGGAGGTCATTGATGAGATGGTGGGATTTGGTCCTTTGGAGCAACTTTTAAAAGATGATTCGATTTCTGAAATCATGGTGAACGGGGCGAAAACGATTTATATTGAGCAAAAAGGTCGTCTTACCCTTTCTTCAGTTCAATTTACAGATGAAGAGGCGCTTCGTCGCGTCATTGATCGGATTCTTTCTCCACTAGGAAGACGTGTGGATGAATCCACTCCATTATGTGATGCCCGTTTACCGGATGGATCTCGTGTGAATGTCATTATCCCTCCGTTGGCCTTAAATGGGGGGACCATCACGATTCGAAAATTTAGTAAAAGCGCTCTTTCGATGGAGAAATTGATGGGATTTGGGGCACTTTCTCCGGGGATGTCGATGTTTTTAAAGGCGGCGGTTCATTCCACTTTAAATATTGTGATCTCGGGAGGTACAGGCTCAGGAAAAACAACTTTATTGAATGCGCTTTCTTCTTTTATTCCGGATGGAGAGCGAATTATTACTGTAGAAGATGCGGCTGAATTAAAACTTCAACAGGAACATGTGATCCGTCTTGAATCACGTCCTAAGAATATTGAAGGAAAGGGAGAGATCTCGATTCGAGAGTTAGTCAAGAATACCCTTCGAATGCGTCCTGATCGAATTGTCATTGGAGAGTGTCGTGGGGGAGAGGCGTTGGATATGATTCAGGCGATGAACACGGGACATGATGGGTCGATGACGACGACTCACGCGAATGATCCCCGATCAGCTCTTTCGCGTTTAGAGACCTTAGTGATGATGGCAGGAATGGATCTTCCGCAGTTAGCGATTCGACAACAGATAGCAGGAGCTGTTCATTTAATTGTTCAGATTGGACGACTTGCAGATGGAAGTCGTCGGATGTTAAATATTACGGAGGTTCAAGGGATGGAAGGGAATACCGTATTGCTTCAAGATATCTTTAAGTTTGAACAGACGGGAACAACGCCGGAGGGGAAAATTAAAGGAATCTTAAAAGGGTGCGGCTTAGTTCCTAAATGTATGGAGCGGTTTAAAACAGCGGGAATGCATGTGCCGGTGGAGATTTTTTCGAGTGTTGTTTATATTAACTATCCCGAAGGAGAAGAGCGACAATGATTTGGATCTCTTTATGTGGACTTTTAGCGGCACTCGGCTTTCTTGCGCTTTATTTTTCGAAGCAAGAGGCTGACTCTGATAAAGTGGCATTGAGAGATCGATTGGCGTTTCTTTCTAAATCCCAAGAGGTGAAGCAAAATCAAGATAATCCATTTAGTACTAAAATCCCAGATGAGATTAAAAAAACAAAAGAAAGTTCTCGGCGTTTTTGGTCCTATCTCACTGGGGAGGCGGCAATGCTTCGTCTCGAAAAGCAATTAGCGCAGGCTGACGTTCCGATTCGGGTTTCTGAGTTTATTTTGATACGAATTGTTTTGGTTGCTTTAGGGGCTGCGGGCGGGCTTTCGATCTCAAATCAATGGGCCGTCGCTGGAATTGTGGCGGTGTTGATGGCTTTTGTTCATCTTCCGTATATTGCATTTATGCGAGCGAATCGTATTAATAAGTTTACGAATCAGTTGGCTGACTTTTTGAGTTTAATTTGTAATTCTTTACGAGCGGGGCAAACCTTTTTGCAAGGAGTTGATCTTGCTTGTCGTGAGTCTCCGGCACCGATTTCAACCGAGTTTAAGCAATTGATGCGGGAGACAAATCTAGGGCTTCCGATTGAGGAGTCTTTTCAGAATATGTATATTCGAGTTCCGAGTGAGGATTTAAAAATTGTTTTAAGTGCCTTTAATATTCAACGACAAGTGGGTGGTAATTTGGCAGAAATTTTGGATCAAGTTTCAAAAACGATCCGAGAACGAATCAAGATTCAAGGTCAGATTAAAGTTCTGACAACACAAGGGAAGATGTCAGGAGCGGTTGTTGGTTTAATGCCGGTTGCTTTAGTTGTTATTATTTCTGTGGTAAGTCCTGGGTATATGAATCCATTTTTGACCGGATATGGTAAAATAATGATGGGCGCGACTTTATTTTGGCAAGTTTTAGGGTGTTTTGCGATTTACAAAATTTGCGATATTGATGTCTAAGAGGAAGTCATGGAGATATTAATTTCAATTTCGATCTTGGCCTTTGTTTTCCTGATTGCTTTTTCGTTGAAGTCCTCGGAGCCGCGAAGTTTGTTGGATCGATTAGAGAAAGTGGGGGGGGGAGGGACAGTCAAAAAGGGGCTTAATATTCGAGATCAGGAGGTGATGAATCAAAGCCTTGCGGTTCGTGTCTTACTTCCGATTGCGGATAAATGTTCTAAGTGGTTTTCAAATTTGACTCCTTTGGGGATGTTGGATCAGTGTCGCAAAGATATTGCTTCTGCCGGAATGACAGGAAAAGTTACTCCGGTTCAAATCACCACGCTTTCCTGGTTATTTTTCTTTGGGCTCCCTATTTTATTTTTCTGTCTGACTCTTTCACAACCCAAAGATCAGATGACATGGCTGTTGATTGGTATTTCAGGATTGATCGGCTATCGAATGCCCTTAGGGGTTATTCAAGGGAAATCAAAAGGAAGACGGGCAGAGATTTTAAAGGCCCTTCCCTTTACCTTTGATTTGATTAGTATTGGAGTTGAATCGGGGATTTCTTTTGATGGAGCATTAGCGCTCGTTGCAGAAAAAACAAATGGGCCGTTAACGGATGAAATTAATATTACCTTGAATGAAGTGAGATTAGGGAGATCAAGGAACGATGCGCTAAAGGATTTTTCTGATCGTGTGGGGATTGATGACTTACGTATTTTTTTAACCTCGGTGATTTATATTTCTAAAATGGGGGGAAGTCTGGTTGATGTGATTCGTGTTCAAACTGATGCGATGCGTGTGAAGCGTCGTCAGCGGGCAGAAGAGGCGGCGATGAAGGCGCCGGTGAAAATTATGTTTCCCCTCGTACTTTTTATCTTTCCTGCAATTTTTGTTGCGATTATGGGACCCGTGGTGATTCGTTTTATTAATGGAGAATTTGGGAGCCTCTAGAGGAATGAGGGATTGAGCGGTTAAATTGGATTGAAACTCCTGTCCTGTTCGATCAATCTTTTGATTATGGAAATCTTTACATTTAAGCCGATCTATCAAAAAAGGATATGGGGGGGGCAAAATTTTAAAGTGCTCTTTGACCGTTTGATTCCTGAGGGGGAGAAAATTGGTGAAAGCTGGGAACTCGTCGACCGTCCTGAGGCCTGTAGCGAAATTATTAATGGAACATTGGATCAATTTACAATCCACGATTTGTGGTCGAAACGTCGTTTAGAGATCTTTGGATCTCGGTCACCGGATACGCCTCGTTTTCCCATTTTAATTAAGCTTTTGGATTGTGTAGAGACCTTGAGTGTTCAAGTACATCCTCCTGAAGAAAAGGCGAAGGAGCTTCAAGGGGAGCCGAAAACAGAGATGTGGTATTTTTTAAATACCGCCCCCGATGCTAAAATTTATGTGGGTCTTAAAAAAGGGGTTACGGAATCGGTTTTTAAGGAATCCATTGGAAAACCGGATCTTGTGAATAAATTGCATACGCTTTCGACTCGACCGGGAGAGGCGATGTTTCTTCCCTCCGGAAGAATTCATGCGATTGGAGCTGGGAATGTGATTTTAGAGATCCAGCAAAATTCTGATACGACCTATCGTGTCGATGATTTTGGGCGTGTGGATCACCAAGGAAATGTTCGAGAGCTGCATATTGAGCAGGCTCAAAAATCAATTCGATTTAATGATATTGAGCCCTATTTTGCCCAACCACATAGCGATCGGGTCTTGGTTTGTGAGTATTTTTCCGTTTTACGTAATTTTATGTTTCCTGAAGAGGAGCATCCTTGGTTTCCGGATGGGGCTAGTTTTCAGTATCATTTCGTTGTTAAAGGGGATATTTCGGTCGGAACTCAAACATTTAAGACGGGAGAGGCCTTTTTAATCAGTGCAAACAGTAAGCCTTACGATTTAAAGCCTGGGATTGAAGGGGCCGAACTAATAACCATCGAATGGGGAAAAAAGTAATTTCCAATGTTTTGGATTTCTTATTGATCTAATGGCTTTGAGAATCTAAACCCTTTTCCCTATGGCTCAACCGCAACTTATGGAAAAGATCGTCGGACTCTGCAAACGTCGGGGTTTTATTTTTCAATCTTCAGAAATTTATGGCGGTCTGAATGGAGCTTGGGATTACGGCCCACTCGGGGCCGATCTTAAAAAAAATATTAAAGATTTTTGGTGGAAATCGATGACTCAATATCGTGATGATATTGTGGGGATGGATGGATCGATTTTAATGAATCGCAATGTTTGGAAAGCGAGTGGTCATGAGGCGACCTTTTCTGATCCGATGGTTGATTGTAAGACCTGTAAAGGGCGTTTTCGTGCTGATCAACTTGAAACGACCCCGTGTCCCCAGAAGCCAAGCAAAATGGTGAAGGCATGCGGGGGGGAATTAACGGAACCTCGCAGTTTTAATTTGATGTTTAAGACCTACGTGGGTCCGGTGGAGGATGAAAATAATATCACCTATCTTCGTCCAGAGACGGCGCAGGCAATCTTTGTGCAGTTTAAAAACATTTTAGAGGTCTCTCGTAAGAAGCTTCCGTTCGGGATTGCTCAAGTGGGAAAGGCTTTTCGGAATGAAATTAATCCCCGTAATTTTATTTTTCGTTCTCGTGAATTCGAACAAATGGAGGTCGAGTTTTTTGTAAGACCAGAAACGGGGAAAGAGTGGTTGGATCAATGGTTGAAAGATCGTTTGGCGTGGTATGAGAAAATTGGAATTCCCCGTAATAAGATTCACGTGTTGGATGTTCCCCAAGAGGATCGGGCCTTTTATTCCAAAGGGACTTATGATCTTGAATATGAGTTTCCCTTTGGGATTCAGGAGTTAGAGGGAATTGCTTATCGTACGGATTATGATTTAACCCAGCATCAAAATGCGAGCGGTAAGCCGTTAGAGTATTTTGATGAGGAGAGTAAAACAAAGTTTATTCCTCATGTGGTAGAACCCAGTGCAGGAGTCGATCGAACTTGTTTAGCCGTTTTATGTGAAGCGTATGCAGAAGAAACGATTAAGGATGAGGAGACGGGTAAAGAGGAGACTCGAATTGTCATGCGCTTTGTTCCTAAGCTCGCTCCGATTAAGGTCGGGATATTTCCTTTATTAAAGAATAAACCGGAATTGGTGGAAAAGGCAAAAGCTCTTGCTGCCGTTTTGCGTAAAACAATGACCGTATTTTATGATGAGTCGGGGGCCATTGGTCGCCGTTATCGTCGTATGGATGAGGTGGGGACCCCCTTTGGAGTAACGATCGATTTTGAGACGATCGAAGGAATCCGTGAAGGGGAGAAGGCGGGATTAAAAGAGACCGTCACTTTACGTCATCGTGATTCGATGAAACAAGAGCGTATTGCGATTGCTGATTTGCCTGCCTATTTACTTAAACAGATCGACGGGGATTAATAATCGAGTAGGTTACTTTTCAGGGAGAGAGCGACCTTGATCGACTTTGGGATGGGGGACTCTTGGTTCTCAGGGAGCACTTGAAAGAGTAGTTCACGAGAAGAGGAGGTTTCTGCTTTGGTCTTCTCTTCGTGATAGAGTTTTAAGAGTTGCACGAACGTGCCATCGAGTTTTTGCGTTCCGATTTGTGTTAGGAGATCTCCTTTTATAAATTTTCCATAAGCAGCAGGACTCCCTCTTTCAACGGCAAGGACCGTTATTTTTCCAGATTTTTCTCCAAGAAAGAGGCCGTGGAGAAAGTTAAGTGGAACCTCTCGAATTTCACTTTCAGGATTTTCTTGATAGACGAGTCGTAGATCGGTTGTGTTTTGATTGGCGAGTTTTAACTTAAAAAGTTGAGTGGTACTCCATCGTGTTTCTAAAGCGATTTTTTTTGAAGCGAGGACTAAGGCAGATTCCTCCTTGGTGTATTTCGTCGGTAAGCGGGAGTAGGCATTTTCTTGCTGTTTTTTAATGATTTCGTTCCGAACTTCATTATCCCCGATTTGTGGCTTCACGTAAAGAACCCGCAGAGTTGTACCGGCAGGGAGGATCTCTTTATTGATCAAAATTGTTTGAGAAAGAAGAACGCAATTTCCTTTTTCCTCCATCGGGATTGCGGTTGCGAGTAAGGGATCCGTTTCAATCGTTTGTGCTTCAATGAATGAGAGGAGTTTCAGGAAGAGTAAGAGAAGAAAGGGTTGAGGATGAAAAAAAAAGTTCTTCATAAAGCGGCAGTCGCTTTGGAGGCTTTGGGGGGACGAATGAAGAGGGCTTTATCCATCCATTTAGACTCCGGATAAAGCTTTTTACGAATCGTCGGATTTTGAATTGTTTGGACCGCTTTAAAAGTACTTGCAAAAAAGTTTTCTTCGGAGATTCGGGCTGCGATCAGGGGATTGAGGATTCTTTTCAGAAGATCGATCGTTGTGGGGAGAAGATTTCCAAGAGTAAAATGAAATAGCTCAATCGGTGAGCCCTCTTCTGGTCGAACGACTTTCCATTGGGGATACTGAGTCGTAAACCGTTCCAGTTCGCATAAAGGACGAACCCGAATCGGAAATTCTTCATTTTTGGGGTTCGAGGGGGATTTAAAATTGAGTTTTTTATCTATTTTTCCGACCTGTTCATCTGCGAGTAATGTTAAAATGTAAAGAAGCTCGGAATCTTCTGGAAAATCGGTTTGTGAGAAATCATCAGAATGGAAGAGTTCCTTCCAGCGATGAATTCCTTTAGGGAAGGCATCTTGATGATAAGCGAAGCCATAGTAAGTACACCCGTAGGGGAGTGCGAACTGATTATGGCGATCGAGGGGGTGATTTAAATAGAGGGAGATGGGGGCCGCTTTGGGTTCTAAAATATTTTGAGGGAGTGGTTGGAATTTTTGACGGAGGATTCCTTCAATGACGGCTCGATCGGGGAGGAGATAAAGGTCGAACGAGTGATTCAGGAGTTTCTCCTTCGCTTGAGGGGTCGATGAATAGGTAGTGACACCAATCGATCCGATCGATTTTAACTCTTCGACGAGCCATGGAGGAAAATGCCCTTCGGGAGCTAAGACTTGAATTGAACCGGTAGGACGGGGGGGATTGGGGAGTGGGGAAATGGGGGGTTGATTCGTTGAGTTCGGCTCTTGTGGTTGTGGTTTGTACATAAGGGGAGGAGACAAGCTACCGTTAAGAACTAGGGGGAGTCAATTTTGAAAAAGGATCGGACCGGAGAGATTTGAACTCTCGACCTCTTGCACCCCAAGCAAGCGCACTACCAAGCTATGCTACGGCCCGAAGAAAAGGAGAGTCAAAAATAGTAGGGAATGAGGCTTTTGGCAAGGAATCGTTGAAAAAACAGTTTTTTATTGCTTCCCTATTTTCTTCCTTGCCACTGTACAACGAGATGACTATGTTTACGCCCCCATTCGGGCAGTTAGCTTAGTGGTAGAGCGTCCCGCTTACACCGGGAGGGTCGGGGGTTCGATCCCCTCACTGCCCATGGATCGTTTTTAGTCTTAGTTTTTGCCGGCTTAGCTCAGTGGTAGAGCAGCGGTTTTGTAAACCGTTGGTCGTCGGTTCAATCCCGACAGTCGGCT
>CAMCYL010000024.1 GCA_945883905.1 Akkermansia muciniphila
CGGAGCACGTTACTCAGATGAAGAGCTCCATAAACGCCACGGTCTGATTCGCTTCCCGATGAACGCCCCATGGAAGAATCAAAATGCCTAAAGATAAAATCACCTCCGAAAGCCGAATGCGGGAAAACCGCACGTTCGGTTTGATGAGAGGAAGGGAGGTCTATCGACCTACCCTTCCTACTCTACTCAAGTCTTCGTATCCCGATCTTTTCGGGATCATTAATTTCAGATTCTGCGTTAGGAATCGATTGTATCTGTAAAGCATGTCACCAGAATGGTGTAAGAGAAATGGAGCGCCGATCCGGCAGTTGCCGGAGCGGCATGGATCCGGGGTGGATTTATCTCTTTCGCTTATTTATTTCGATAGGCCTTCGCGAGAATCGATACCGGATGTTCGATTTTCATCGGCGTTGAGCAGGTGCGCATTCCGGATTGGAGTTGAACGGAGCATCCTGGATTCGCAGAGGCGACGGTCTCGGCTCCCGTCTTCATTAGATGGTTCATTTTTTGATCTAAAAGTTTTTTTGACATCTCAGGCTGGGTAATATTATAAATTCCAGCACTTCCGCAACACCACGTACTTTCTTTGAGTTCAATGAGTTTTAATCCGGGGACTGATTTTAAAA
Source organism: Akkermansia muciniphila (assembly GCA_945883905.1). Lineage (GTDB taxonomy): Bacteria > Verrucomicrobiota > Verrucomicrobiia > Methylacidiphilales > CAMAQI01 > CAMAQI01. Next base: position 627 of record CAMCYL010000024.1, read on the forward strand.
CTTCGCGGGGCTGCTTGGTGATTTTTTGGCCGTGACAAAGGTGACAGGCCTCATGATAGGTTACGGTTTGGGGGGAGGAAGTTGTCGGGGGGCGAATGCCGATTTCGACGAGCCATTCATGAATGTCTTTGAGTTTTGCGGACCAAACTTTGGCACGGGCAGAATAAAGGGGATCGTTTTCGAGTAAATGTCCGTAGTTTTTAAGATGAGAGCCGCATCCGGCGGCATTCGTAATAATCGCATCGATCTGATCGAGATCAAAGGCATCGATATTTCGGCGCGCCATTTCACGAGAGACCTCAAGTTCTCCATTATGCGCATGAAGCGAACCACAGCAATATTGCTCACGAGGGGTGACGACTTCACAGCCGTTTTCAAGGAGAACATCAACGGTGTCGCGATTGACATCGGAAAAGGTGAGATCTTGAACACATCCGGTGAGCATTCCGACTCGATATTTGTGAGTGAGGGGAGATTCAGTCGGTTGGATAAGTTCATCGGAAAATTCTTTTAAAACCGTTGGAGTTAAGGCCTCTAGTCCACGGAGTTTTTTTGGAAGGAGAATTAAAAGCCCTGATTTTCGAATTAGGGATTGAAGGCCGCTCGCTTGATAGAAATAAAGGAGACGACCGAGAAGACGCAATCGTTTTGGATCTGTAAAAATAAATTTCAAGGTCCAATAGCGGATGAAGCTTCTTTTGGGATTCGCTAAAACCTCGGTCTGTTCAATGTCGGCTCGTGCATGTTCAAACATCTCTCCGTAATGAACTCCTGCGGGACAGGCGGTTTCACAGGCGAGGCATCCAAGACAATAATAGAGTTCCTCTCCAAAGGCGGGGGTGATCGGAATTTTTTCCTCGGCAACCGCTTTCATCAAAGCGATACGCCCGCGAGGACTATTTTTTTCGAGCTTTGTTTCTGTGTAAGTCGGACAGGTGGGGAGGCACATCCCACAGTGAATACATTGCTGTAGGACTGAGAAATCGAGTTTTTTTAAATAAGTGGAGGAAGGAGCACTCATAGGAGATCGAAAATTTTTCCAGGATTGAGAATGCCGTTCGGATCCCACGCCTTTTTAAGTTCTTTCATCAAGGTGACGCTCGAATCACCGAGGGCTCGCCCGAGAAACGGTTTTTTTGCCAATCCGACTCCATGCTCACCCGTGATTGTTCCACCAAGTTTAACGGCGAAATCAAAAATCTCCGCCATTGCTTTTTCGACTCGTTCCATTTCGGGATGATTATTTTCATTGGTTAAAAAAGTCGGATGTAAATTTCCATCTCCCATATGACCAAAGGTTCCGATTTGAACATCGTATTTAATGGCGATGCTTTGAATAAATCGAACCATCGGGGCGAGTTCGGAGCGAGGAACCGTGGCATCCTCTAAAATCGTCGTGGGCGAGAGACGGGCAAGAGCAGAGAAGGCCGATCGACGGGCCATGGCGAGTTGAGCTGCCTCTTCAGCTGTTTGGGCGACGGTGACGGAAGAGGCGCCTTGATCACGAGCAATTTGTTCCATTTTTCGTGCTTCATCTTCGACCGCAGCAGGATGGCCATCGGTCTCCATGAAGAGGATCGCTTCGGCATCGAGAGGAAGTCCGATATGGGCGAACTCTTCAACACATCGAATCGTGGTTTTATCTAAAAATTCAAGGGTGCAAGGAATAATTTTAGCTTCAATAATCGCCGAAACCGTTTCGGCGGCTGCATCCATTTTTAAAAAGGTCGCCAGTAATGTTTTCTTGGCGGCCGGCTTGGGGAGTAAGCGAAGGAGCACCTTCGTCACAATTCCTAAGGTTCCCTCGGAGCCGATAAAAAGATCTTTCATCGAATAGCCGGCGACATCTTTGACGCACTTATTTCCGAACCAGTGGAGCTCGCCATTCGCAAGAACGACCTCGATTCCCATCACATAATTTCGGGTTACACCGTATTTAAGGCCTCGGAGTCCACCCGAATTTTCCGCGACATTTCCGCCGATCGTAGAGATCTTCATCGATCCCGGATCGGGAGGGTAGAGGAGTCCTTCCGCCTCTGCCAGCTCCGCAATTTTTTGGGTGACCGCTCCTGCCTCGACCATCATGGTCAAATTTTTCTTATCGAGTTCTAAGACTTTATCCATTCGAACCAAACAAAGAACAATACAGCCCTTTACGGGAACGCTTCCACCACTGAGACCGGTTCCCGATCCTCGGGAGACGATCGGGACTTGGGCCTCTGCGGCTCGCTTTACGATTTGAATGACCTCTTCTGTGGTTTGAGGGAAAACGACACAAGCCGCCTCCTCATGAAGCACAGGAGTGCCATCAAATCCGTAAACGAGAAGATCCTCTCGTTCTGTCAGAACGCGTTGGGGTCCCAGAATTGTTTTTAAAGTCGCAATTAAATTTTTCACATCGGTTCTCCGTGAGGGAAAAACCTACTACTTTTTAATTTTAACTGCAATACATTCAATCTCGTAGTGTAAAACCATCGGCAAACAATGCGTGATCGTTGTTCTTGCAGGATACGGAGCTTTAAAATATTCAGCGTATAACTTTTGATATTCCGCGCCGTTCTCAGGATCGCGAAGATAGTTCCGAGTTTGAATCACATGCGAAAGATCGCTCCCTGCATCGTGAAGAATTTGAATGAGGTTTTCCATCGATCGTCGGAACTCCTCCTCAAAGGTTCCAGAGATGATTTTTCCCGTTTTATCAACGGAGGCTTGTCCTGAAATAAAAATTAAATCTCCATAACAGACCGCGGGGCTGAAGGGGAGATGTGAGGTGGGGGTTTCAGGGGTTCTTGGGTATTCGAATGGTGTTTTCATAATGTTAAAAGTGGAGCGGGAAGATCGGTTGACGAATTTTCTTGTAGGGAAGTGATTTCAAATCACTTGCTCCAGGTCCTGGGGTTTTGACGGTGTAGGAGGCCTTGGTAAAGGGATCATAAGCTCGGCGGTGTGCCACCGCCGCCTTAATTCCGATGAACTGAAACTCCTCAGGATTAATTCCCTGACTTCTCCATTGTCCTAAGTCCATCGGTGGAGTTGGGATACTCGTCAGAAGAATCGTGACCCCCTCGACCTCAATGAGTGCCGAATCCCCCATGCAAAACTGCATCCCGGACATCGAGGCCAAATGACTATTTCGATCTTCAAGGGTGAATTTTCCATCGGAGAGATGAATTAACCTTCCTTTGACCAGAAGCGGACCGGGATCCAGGGAGAAGGTTTTTCCACCAATGGCTAACTCAAAAGTGGAGCCAAGTGATATTTTTTTCAAAAAAGTGACCGCCTCGGGATCGTAGAGAACGACTCCTGAACGGGTGATCCCTTTCTTTAAAAAAGCTCTCAAAATAGTCGTTCCATCTCCCCATGCTCCTCCGCCAATATTATCGGCGGGCTCAACAAGACAGGTAGGGAAAAGTTTTTTCTTTAAGGCCTCTTCAATCGCTTGGTCTAAATCCCACTCGTATGGAATCCCTTTTTCTTTTAGCTCCAACGCCTTTTTTTGAAGTTTATCGGCTAATGCCTCTAAACGTTCCTTTGAAACGATATTAGGGTCATAAACAATTGTGAAGGAGAGTCCTGCATCATGAATGTCGGAGTGAGCAAATCCGGCAAAAACAGAGATCTCGTGAATTCCCTCTCGTTCCTCTTGACGGGCAAGAAGCTCCAAGTCCTTCATCGGGGAGTCACTCGTTCCGGTTCCTGCGGCTGCCCATAAAATCGGAGTCGGAACAAATCGTGTTTTTAACGTCAATCCCTTCTGAAAAGAGTGCTGCATCAATCGTGCGGCACGACGAGAGGACTCTGCGGCATCGGTATGGGGATTTTCTTGGTAGGCCAAAAGGGCGTTGGAATGCTCGGCCATGAGTTCGGTAAAGTTTCCGTGAAGATCAAGAACTCCAAAAATCGGAAGTGATTTCAAGGAGGGAATTTGACGGATCCTCCGTAAAAATTCCCCTTCGACATCTTCAAGGGTTTCGGAACACATCGCCCCGTGCATGACAAGAAAAATGCCATTCAAGGGAGCCTTCTCTTGGGCGACGCGGCTTTCGAATTCGTTGAAAAAAAAGTCGGTGACCGCTTTTTCTGAAGCCGGTCCAGGCCCCGTTCTTATATCGATCGTCGGGACGATTTCCCAATCGAAATTCCGGACTTCATCCAAAAAGGCTCCCATCGGAGAGGCGGTGTCGTTTTGAGAGAGCAGATCTTGACCTAAAAGCGTGGTATAATGAGAGAGCTTTGTCTTTCCGCTTGCGAAAGTGTTACTTTCGTGAAAAAGACCAGCCAATAAGATACGTTTTTTCATAGAAGGAGAGATTGTGTTAAGGAGAATTTTTTATCTAAATTTTATTTCTGTTTTTCTTTTGAATGACTTTCGGGTTTATTCTTAATTCGTGAAAAAGCGTCACGATCTCCTTTTTCCGTAGCGAAGTGAGTCGTTGGGTCGGGAGTGAGACACTGATCGCCGCCTCTGGAAAACCGAGGAAACTCAAACTGAAAGCAAGACAGGCTCCTCCCTCGATATTTTCGTTAATCTCTTCTGCGTACCCATTTTTTTTTGCCGTTTGAAGGATTTTTTCCATCTCTTTTAATGAAGCGATCGTCTGTTTCGTTCGAGGGCGAAAAACGGTTTTCTTCAGGAGAAGTTCTTGTTGGTTTTTACTCAAGGCAGAGGCAATTGCGCGGCCTAATGCGGTGCAATAATAAGGATCATCAAGGTCGGGGGCGGCAATGAAACGCAAGGGACGGGTGGTTTGTAAAAAACCTAAATAAAGAATTTTAGTTCCTGAAATTATCCCGAGATTGACAGTTTCATTCAGCATCGAATGCAGGTACTCCAAAAAGGGATGCACGGCCCTTTTTAAGGGACGGTGAGGATCGACCCCTTGAAGTTTTAAAATTCGTGGACCAAGAGCGTAATCCCGTGATCCTTGTGGTCTTGAAATATAGCCAAGTTCCTGAAGACTATTTAAGAGTCGATAGGCCGTTGGCTTAGGCAATCCAGAGACTTTAGAGGCCTCCTGGAGGGGAATAGGGCGATCCATGACCGTTAAAAACTCTAAGAGCGAAAGAGATTTTTCTACGGAGTGAATGATCGCCATAAATCGAATTAAACTCTTTTTTTTTATTTCATCAAATAAAATTTTAGTTTATAATAGTAAAACGATGAAGCCCCTCTCTTCGAAAGAAATTTTGATTGATGTCCACACTCATATCGGAACCGATCTCCTTTTTTACCTCCAAAAACATTATCCCTATGCTCAAGATTGGATCTCCTTAGTTAAGGAAGGGGAAAGGCATGGAATTTCTCGTTTTGTTGTTTTCCCCATGGTCTCCCATATCGGATTAGATTGGAATGGATTATGTGAAGGGAAGATCATTACAGGGAAAGAAGCGATTGTTCCTTATGCCTTTGAAAATCGACGAATGATGGTCGAGATTCAAGAGCGATTTCCAGATCATGCAAAGAAAGCGCTTCCGTTATGGATGGTGGATCCCTCCCGTAACCCAGAGGGGCAAGTCCAAGCGATTCGTGATTTAAATCAACAATATCCTTGTGTAGGACTCAAGGTTCAGGCCACCGTTATTCAATCTTATATTCGTGACTTTTTAGGGAAGGGGGGGGTTCTTCTGGATCTTGCCGAGGAGAAGGGATGGCCGGTGCTCATTCATACGAGTGTTCATCCGGAGGATCCTTGGTCCTGCGTTAAAGATATTTTAACCGTGACGAAGTCGCGTCCTCGGATTCGTTTTAATCTCGCTCACTCTTGTCGATTTGATCTTGCGGCTCTCGACCAAATTGCCGAACTGCCGAATGCTTGGTTCGATTGTTCTGCACATCGAATTCACTGTCAACTAGCGGTGGAAAATCATTTAGCCGTGGCCCAAGGGAAATCTCGTTTTCCGAGTGATTATCGGGATCCCTTTCAGGTTTTGAGTGATTTAGCGGAACGTTATCCGACAAAACTAATGTGGGGTTCGGATGCTCCCTTTGACTCCTATATCGATGATCAGATGGGATTAAAAAGCAGCTATCAGGAAGAGGTTGAGGTGTTGCATCGTTTAGAGGCAGCAGTTAAGCATCGGATCGGCTACACAAACACGATGAATTTTTTAGGACTCCCTTTATGAAACATAATCTTAATTTTACTGGGCGAAGCGTTTTAGTCACTGGATCAACTCGAGGAATTGGGCTTTCCATTGCGGACTCTTTTCGTGAGGCAGGGGCGACTGTTCTTTCGCATGGACGGAGTGATAGGGGAGTCTCAGGAGGGGCTCTTTTAAAATATGATCTCGGAGATCCTTCCGCGCCCTCTGCGATGATTGAAGAGGCTTTTGCGCTTCAGCCAGAATTAGATCTTCTCGTTTGTAATGCGGGCGGTTTTTTCGATGTCGAATTTCTTGAGATGACCCCTGAATCATTTCATCAAACGATTCAAGTCAATGTTCAACAGGCCTATTTTTTGATTCAAACATTTGCGAAGAAATTGATCGAAAAAAAACGTTCTGGAGCGATTGTGATTGTGAGTTCCACGAATGGATTTCATGCGGAAGAAGCTTCGACTGCTTATGATATTTCCAAAGGGGCTTTAGTGATGATGACTCGAACTCTTGCCCTGACTTTGGCTCCTCATGGGATTCGTGTGAATGGGTTGGCCCCTGGGCTTATTCGAACTCCCCTCACGAGTGGCTGGATGGATACGAAACTGGATTTGGTAAAGCACTATGAAAAGAAGATTCTTTTAGGGCGTATTGGAGCTTCTGAGGAGTGTGCAGGGGCCGCTCTTTTTCTTTGTAGTGAACTCGCAAGCTATATTGTCGGTCAAACGATTGTTGTTGATGGGGGCTTAACCGTTGGTCAAATTGGAAAGCTCTAACCGTTTTTTTATGAAAACAATTCAGGATCTCGCTTCTCCTTCAGTTCTAATTGATTCTGATAAAATGCAATCAAATTTAGAACGCATGCAATCGCTCTGTACTGCACAGGGGGTTGAGTTGTGGCCTCATATTAAAACTCATAAATTGATCCCTGTTTTAAAAAGACAGCTTCAACTTGGGGCGGCGGGAATCACCTGTGCGAAGATTGGAGAGGCGGAGGCCCTTCTCGCCTCGGGAGTGAAACGTATTTTCATCGCCCATTCCTTAGTCGACATGAGACAGATCCCTCGACTGCGGGAGCTGCATCGACAACTTGACCAACTGATACTTGCGGTGACGAGTGAACTTCATTTTTCAGTTTTGGAACAAATTCTCGAAAAAGCGGAGATCACGGTCTCTGTGATGATGGCGGTCGATACAGGATTGAAACGGGAAGGGACACGAAACCTCGATCAAGCGGTTAAGCTGGCGGAGAAAATTGCTCACTCCTCGCGGATGACTCTCCTAGGATTATATACCCATGAAGGGCATGCCTATGGATGTGCCAATGCAGATGAAATTTTAGCTCTCGTGAATCAAGTTCATTCGACCCTTCTCTCGACTCAAAAAGCGTTGGGAGGGAAACTGCTCCTTTGGCCGGGATGCAGCGCAACAGCCTCGCTTATGGCGAGGCTTCCAGGAATTGGAGCCGTTCGGCCTGGGGCCTACGTTTTTGGGGATCTTTCCTTGAGCGAAAGCACTCAGATGATGGACTTTGATCAAGTGGCGATCAACGTACTTGCCACAGTGGTTGATCGTCCTGAACCTGGACTCGCCTTGATCGATGCGGGAAGTAAAGTTTTTAGCAGTGACAAATCGGCAGCGGGACTTTTTGCGCGCTGCTGTGAAGATCGAACGATCGAAGTGAAACGGGTGAACGAAGAGCATGGCTATTTGACGGGAACGGGGGTCGATCGGTTGGTCGTGGGGCAGCGACTTCGCTTTCAGCCCGCGCATGTTTGTACAGTGATCAATCTGGCCTCCCAAGTTCATTTGATCCAAGGGAGTTCCGTTTTAGAGAGGTGGATCGTCGATGCCCGGGGTCGTTCTGATTAGTAATATCACCTTGAGAGCGAATTAGACTGAGTAGCAATCTCAGAAAAATGAGGATTTTTACCTTGAAACTCTGTTTTTAAATGAAAGATATTTCCTGAGAGCTCATGCTGAAAATCCTCTTTCTCCTCTTTTGCACTGGTGATAAAAAGGTCACTCAAATTCGGTCCTCCGAAAGTAAGGCTTGTGGGGCGTTTTACGGGAATAGGAATTGTCAGAAGTCGTTTTCCCTCAGGGCTAAATCGAGCAATTGAAAAATGATCCCAAAAGGCGACCCAAAGACAATCCTCTCGATCGATCGTCATTCCATCTGGATAACCCTCCTTTTCTGTAAATTGAATCAGTGGCACTTCATTTGAAATTGTCCCTGTAAGGAGGTCGTAATCGTAAGCTCGGATGACTCGTTTTAAGGAATCGGTGTGGAAGAAGCGTGTGTAGTCATGATTAAATCCCATGCCGTTCGAGCAGAGAACCTCTTTTCGGAGTAAGTGAATGGATCCCTCCGGATCAATTCGATAGAGTCCTCCTTGTTTCGCCTCTGTTCCGATAGTCCCCGAGAAAACACGCCCGTGAGGGTCTACGATGGCATCATTAAATCGATGCTCCATTTCGGCTAAAATGGGACCACAAACAGGGGTAAAGTGGCCGTTTTTCCAGACGGTTCCCACCCCTTTTTCCATCAGAAGAAAGAGTCCCCCCCCTTTTTGAAAGGTAAAACCTCCGAAGAGATTTGTTTTCAGAACTTCCTCTCGAATTCCGGTGAGAGGATCAAATCTTTCGATTCGTCCTTGAACAATATCGAGCCAATAGAGTTTTTTCTCGGTCGGATGCCAAAGGGGATTTTCACCGAGGTCACATTGAGAGGGGATAAGCGATGAGGGAGGCGTGATTTGCATAAAGAATTTTAAAGGGTAGTGATAGGGGTTTGAAACTCAACGAGATCCCACTCTTCGATTCGATGAAAGTCGCATTGAGAGTGAGAACTTGTCGAGGAAATAACAGGCGTTAAATCGGGGAGACTATAGTCGTAGCGTCCGAAGGAGATCTTCCAGCGATTTTTGGAGTTTAGTTTTGCCCCATGGGAGGCGAAAGCGAGAGGAACAAATAGATCAACCTCCCATCTTTTTTCAGACTCAAAAATATGGGTTTTACTTTGAATTCCGTGATCGCGGACGATCCATCGAGTCCAGTCCATTCCCGGCGTGCGGATGATTCCGGGAGCGGGAAAGGCGAGAACGAGATGATGGTTTTCAGGAGTGACATGAATTTCGCTATATCGGGTTCCTTCTTGTTCCTGAAGGAAGACCTCAAAGACATCCCCAGTTGTCCACGTTGCCATGTGATCGATCTTGGCTTCATTTCGAATGATCTTATCAGAAAGGAGGGCGCGAAAATGCCATCCTGATTCGTTCCATGCGGCATAAACGGTTCCTGGTTGAAAATCGGATTCCGGTTCTGAACGCCAAGACTGGCGGAACTCAAATGAGCAGTCTTTGGGGAAAATCCCAGAATGAGAGGAGTAGTAGGGGATTTTACGGAGGGGCTTTTCGGAGGAGGGAGCCGGAATCGTTGGCTGTTGATGAGTTGAGGGCGGTTTTATCTTGTTTGGTACAGAATCGATTATTTTTTTGAAGGCGTTTGCAATTTCAGCCTCTAGTTCTGGGGTAAATCGAGGAGTGGGGACGGTAATGCTGAGTGCGGCATGTTTGAATCCAAATTCAGTCAGCGGCATTCCGATGCAGACGATTCCTTCATCGGTTTCGTTTTTTTCGATCGACCAACCGCGTTGTTGGGTCTCTTGAAGGATTTTTTTCAATTCTGGTATCGATTGGAGGGTACGAGGGGTCTTTTTTTTGAGAACAAGCCGTGAGAGAATCTCTTGCTGCTCTTCGGAGGGGAGAAAGGCGAGAATAGCGCGACCGAGGGCGGTGGAGTAACAAGGATCTGTTTGATGGGGAGTTAGGGACCATCGAAGGGAGCGAGTTGTTTCGATCCAGTCAATATAGGCAACGGAGAGGTCTTCAAGGACGCCAAGATTCACCATTTCATTAAATTCTTCGAAAAGGGTGCGCATGAGCGGCTTGGCGACATTAATGAGTTGATAGCGTGTTTGAGGATTTGAAATGATACTCATCTTACTTGAAATCGAATAAGTACCCGAGCTTGGCTCTTGGACGAGATAACCAAGAGAGGTCAATGTTTTTGCAATTCGAAATGTCGTCGGCTTAGAAAGCTTTGTTTTATCCGTTAACTCGGCAAGGGAGATGGGGGAGGGATGATCTGAAATGCTTTCAAGGATCTTAAATGCCTTACGGATAGCGACTACGGACATATTTTTATATTTTTTTGAAACAAACGAAGCAGATTTAAAAGAAAAGCGTCATCAGAGCAAGTTTTTAATTTTTAATTAAAATTTGACACAATCATTTCATTTTGTATATTAAAGCTATTAAGATTAATATTATTCATTTTAAATCTGTTATAAAAACTAAAAATACCATCCATCATTAAATACTATGTCCTACACCTTTAAAAAATCGGAAGAACTTTATCAACGTGCCTTAAACTCTATTCCGGGGGGAGTAAATAGTGGTATTCGTAAATTAGAGCAACCGGTGCCGCTTTATTTTGAGAGAGGTTCTGGATCTCGTTTAATGGATGTCGATGGAAATGAGTATATTGATTGCCAGATTGGACAAGGAGCGATTCTTTTTGGTCATGCTCCGCATGGTTTGGCGCAAGCGATCGCGAATCAGGCCTTTAAGGGAACCCATTGGGCGGCTCAGTCGGAGATGGAGATTCAAGTGGCTGAGCTGGTGCGAGAATTAGTGCCTTCAGTCGAAAGAGTTCGCTTTAACAACTCGGCAACGGAATGTGTTTTGGCTGCTTTTCGTTTGGCTCGTGCGCATACGGGACGGCGTTACATTCTTAAGTTTGAGGGACATTATCACGGGTGGGCGGATGAGGGATTGGTCAGTTTTGCCTCTGCTCCAGATCAATGGGGTTCAGAATTAGAGCCCTCGAGAACACATCCAAGTCAGGGAATTATTGCGGAGGTGATGGATCAATTTATTATTTGCCCTTGGAATAACATCAAATCGTTTTCACATTTAACTGAAAAATACAAAGGTCAAATTGCAGCGGTTGTTTTTGAGCCCCTTTTATGTAACACCTGTTGCATTGAGCCAGTGGCAGATTTTATTTCGACGATTCGATCCGTTTGTGATCAGCAGCAAATACTGATGATAGCGGATGAGACGATTACCGGATTTCGACTCAGTGCCGCGGGGGCGCAAGGGTACTATGGATTTCACCCCGATCTAACGATTTTTGGAAAGGCGATTGGGGGTGGAGTTCCATTTGCGGCTTTCGGCGGAAAGGCGGAGGTGATGGAGACCTTAAATAAAGGAAAAGTGGTTCATGCGGGAACCCTGAATGCAAATTCACTTTGTCTTGCGGCAAGCCTTTGGTGTTTACAGCTTGTGAAGAGTCAGAAATCAGAATATCCCGATCGACTTCATCGTTTTGGAAAAATGGTGATGAGTGCTCTTGTCGATTTAGGGGAAAAATATGGAATTCGTTTTCGACCTCAAGGGCCGGGGGCCGCTTTTCATTCCGTGATTTTAAAGGAAGGAGTGGCAGAGGGGGCTATTTTAAACTATCGGGATTATGTTGAGCGTCATGATGCCGCGCAATGGACAAAGATTCGCAAGCTTTTTTTAGAAGAAGGTCTTCGTGTGATTGAGCGAGGATTATGGTTTATGAGCTTGGCGCATACGGAGAAAGATATTCAAGAGATCATCATTAAAGCCGACCGTGCTTTGGCGAGGATGAAGGGGGATTGATATTCTAAAACAGGGTCTCGAACGTTTGGCGCAGGGGTGAATGGGGGTGTAACCAAATCGAAGATTTGCAAAGGGTGAGCAGGAATTTAACGTCGCGTCGTGGCGTCGATATGAAACGAAAAGACATTGAGCAAATAGGAGAGATGAAATCTGCAGAGGGAAATAAAATACTGAAAAATATTTTAGATTTTATTTTTTAATTGATTTCTGTCCCGCTCTATAATTTTTATCTTACAAAGTCTTGAAAAAAAGATGAGATTATCTTTAGATCTTTTTTCCATGATTTAAGAGCGCTTTTTTCCAAGCCTTGTCAATGATTCCACGAAGGATTTTAGCCTCTTCCCAACTATTCGGAAGAGTTGAAATATTGTATCCTCCTCGTACAGGCCCCATTTCAGGGATCACGAAAACTTCACGTCCATTTTGATTGCCTTGAAGCCAAAGGGCTAATGTCTTTTCTAAAAAAGGAATCCATTGTTGTAATTCTAGAGTAATTTTTCCATAGCGATCAGTGACGGGGATTTGGCAGTGATGTCCATTAAAAGGACGAAAATGAAATTGTTCAGCTCGTTGAATTAATTTTGGATGAGTTAATAATCGGTCCCAATAAGGGGGCGCCAAGTGTTTAATAATCGAAAGATGTGAGAAATCCCATGTCATCGGCATTAATTTTCCGGTTTCCTTTTGAAAACCAGCGGCGATGGCATAAGTTTTTTCGGGAGTTTCGGTTGCCGTATCTCGATGAACTTCAATGGCGCACTTTGCTCCCATTTTATCTCCCATTTCAACCACTTGAACTGCAAGTTTAATTGCTTTTGAAATCGGTGTATCGTGGTCTCCGACTTGGACGTTGATATGAACGGCTCCTCCATCGATGTTTTGTTGAATGTAGGAGCGAAACTCGGATTGCTTTGCTGATGAAAAGGCGCCGACACTTTGGAGACCTAGTTTTTCAGTTAACTTTTGATGCTGTGGGGTAAGAAGAGCGCAAATTCCATCAAAGCCAGCTATTTTGATTTCGTTAATTTTACGATCGAGAGACCACTCTTTTTTGGCGCTCGGATAGTCGATCATTGTCCAGAGATTTGCGATATGATAGAGACGTGGGGGAATTTTATTTTTCATAAAACAGTTTCAGGGGAACAGTAGCGAATCACGAGAGCTCAAGGGCGACGGGGTGATTTGTTTGTTTGCACATCGTGAGCAATCGTGTCGGCATGTCGGGGGATTTGACCCACCTTCAAAACCATGGTGGCCAGAGAACCGTATTGTTCCGCATGATCGATCTCCAGATCGAGTTCCGCTACTCCGCTTTTCTTCGTGTGTTTCCATTTTAAAGGTCCTTTTTGAGGGGTTTTAGGAATGACTTTGATTGTTGAAATTGGGCCGTCAGTATCATCGATAGGGAGTCGTGCAACCCCTCACACGGGTTGCGACATGAGAGACTTTAGGTCGAGTGACTGTGGTGAATAGATTTGTCATATATTGATTAAACTAACAGTTATCTTAAAAGTCTCCATAGAGGAAATAATCAAATGACTGGACGATCTTGATTATTTAAGTGTTTCTATTGGACTAAAGTCACTCCTGACCAAAATATAATTTAATTTCAGAGGGGAAATGCAAGAGGGGTGAATTTATTTCTTTCGCCTAAGGCTAATCGCTTCTAGCCATTAGCTGTCCCCCCTCCCCCCTTCGTCCATGCCGCCGTGCCGTCGCATAGGCGTCAACTTAAGCGAAGAGAAAATACAATTTTAACCGCAGATAATTTACTTAAGATTTTTTTGTATGGATCAAAAATAAAGCCAATAGTTAAAGTTGGAACTCTTGATGATTAGAAATATTCTTTATTATCAGAATCGAGCAATCGGGACTAAGAGTGAATTGGAATAATAACAAATAAACAGGATAACCGGTATGATTTTAGAAAGTTTAACGCATGCGACGACGTATCAGAATTTACATCCCTTATTTACAAAGGCATTTGATTTTTTGAGAAATTTTAATGAGGACGATGCAAATGGACGCTATGAATTAGAAGGAGATCGGCTTTATGCGATGGTGCAGCGCTACTCGACGGCTCCAGCTGAAACACGAGGATGGGAATCTCACCAACGTTATATTGACATTCAATACGTCGCTTCTGGAGTTGAGCAGTGTGGGTTCGCACCCGTCGATCGTTTGATCTCGAAACAAGCCTATCATGCGGAGCATGATTACGAGTTGTTTGAAAAACCGGCAATAAATGTGGCCTCCCCTATTTTGATCTCAAGTGGGGAGTTCGCTATTTTCTTTCCTCAAGATGGACATCAGCCTGGGGTTATGGTCGATCGGCCTGAATCGATTGTAAAAGTGGTCGTTAAAGTAAGTGTTTAATGAATCGAATCTATTAAATCGATTTTAACTCAATGCAAAATTATAAAATTATAAATCTATTTTTTCTGATTTTTGCCTTAGAGCAATATTATTTAATTGCAGAAAAAACACTTGAATCAAGTTCGACTCAACCAAAAATTTCAAAAAAAATTGAATTTAAACCCTATCAAAGCTCGGTGTATGCCGTCATTCCGTTTAGCGAAAACAAGATTGAGATTGATGGAAAGATTAAAGAGGAGGAGTGGAAAGAGGCGAACGCTTTTACAGGGTTTATTGATAATACTCATCGCGAGTATGCAAAATCTCAGACGACTATTTACGCCTCTTTTAATGCGACGCAGATATTATTGGGATTTCAGATGCAGAAAGGAGCGTTGGATGGTACGGAGGTATTGACGATTGCCTTAAAACCTTCGGAGCGGGTATTTATTTGGGAGATACGATTAAAAGAAAGTCGAGTATTGAATAAAGATCAACAGAAGGTTGAGGGAGTTCAAATGGCACAATCGATAGAGGGATCTGATTGGCATGTGGAATTGGCGATCCCCTACACACTATTAGAGACGACTCAGCCGATTGAACAGAGTAAGTGGCAGGCAAATTTTGCGAGAACCTTATCTAATCCTGTCATTCAAACAAGTTGGGTGAGTCGTATGGCAAAGGAGCGGGTCGTTTTTGCAGAAAATGAATTGGGGAGAATTGAATTTTCAAAATCAACTCCGTTTTTGAAGATGCTTTCCTTTGGAGGTATTGATCAGGGGTTGATGCGTGTAAAAGGGTCGATCACCGGGAGAAATAAAGAATCAACAGAGGGGTTAAGTAAAGATCAAGAGATAAAAACAAACTCTTTAAAAGAGGAAGGGCAAGAATCGAAGCAAGATTTAGATAAAAAAGATATTTATATTGGTTTTCCATGTATTCAAAAAGGGAATGAAACCGGGTACGGGCAAACGGTCTATTTTCATTCTGGAAAAAAGGAGGAATTCTCTCTCGTATCTCATGGAGGAGAGGATGAAAGCATTCAAAGTATCGATCGTCCCTACGAATCCCTTTATATTAATGCACTTTATGGACGTCGTGATGATCATGGAAATGTGATCATGAGCGAGGAGTTGTTTCGGTCGGAGCGTTATCCGGCAGGAAAACCTTTCCCTAAAATGGAAATAGCAACGTGGCATCAATACGGAAGAAAAGAGATGGTCGTTTGGATTGAGACCTATGGATTAACCGCTCTTGAGATTGGGAAAAAAACGATTGAACTGACTCTCGTTGATGCCGAAGGGAAGGCGCTACAAGTTGCTACTATTACAAAAGCTCTTTATGGAGAATATGAAGTCGAATTTGATTCCTTGGATTTAAAATTTGGAAAGAACAAGTTAGTTGCCATTTTAAAGTCTGAAGATGGAAAGGAGCTTGTCAGAAGTGAAAAAATAGTTGAGAAGTTTAATCCTTCTCATTGGCAGAATAAGAAGTTAGGAGTTACCGATATCCCACCGGCTCCTTTTGAGCCAGTGAAAGTGAACGGTAATCAAGTCGAAGTGTGGGGTCGTCAGTATCTCTTGTCAGAAGATTCTTTGATTCGAGAGATTCGCTCCGCGGGAAAAAGCATTTTAAGTCAACCCATTCGACTTCGTTGTGGATATGATGGAGCCCCTTTAAATTTCACGACCTCTGGGTGGAAGTTTGAAAAAATAACTAAAAATGAAGCGGTGGCAATCAATCGACTTTCGACAGAAGATCTGGAGCTCAATCTTCAACTTACTTTTGAATATGATGGAATGATACGAGTGGATGTAACCTTCAATCCTAAAAAAGAAATAGTACTAGATTCGATGGTTGTTGATATTCCGATTAAAGCCGAACAATCCAAATATTTGAATTGGACAAGAGGCTTGAGTGCTTCCAGCACGGTTCCTCAACATGATCCTCGATTTTCGGAGCTTCATAAAAATTGGGGCTACGGTTCGTTTCCGGAAAAAGGGTTTACTGGGAGTTTTCGGCCTTTCGTTTGGCTGGGAGATGAGGATCGAGGATTGCTTTGGTTTGCGGAATCGATGAAGGGATGGAATATTCAAGACCCTGAAAAAGTGATTCAAATTCAAAAGGGGACGGGACTTCAAGTCACGATGATTGACGGCCCAACAGTCTTTTCGGAGGCGAGCACCTTTACTTTTGGTTTACAGGCCTCTCCTGTGCGGCCTCGTCCGCAAGATTGGAGAAAATTTAGTCAATCGACGGTATTTGGGATGGGGCATTCAGATGCCGCGAACATTCATGGAGATGTGGAATATGATTTAAAGTCATTTAAAGAGGGAAATGATCGTCGACGACTTACCGGAAAGAAAATGTTGATCTATGCCTACCCTTTAAATATGGGGTGTTCAGTTCCCAATTATGAGTTTGTCGCTGATAGAATGCGAAGTAATGGGTCGAGGAGTCGAGCTAAAGCCTCTTCGGTTTGTGATCCGATGTGTGCAACGACGGATTGGAAAGACTATTATCTTTGGATGCTTAATAAGGCGATCGATTATGATTCTAAACACGGACTCCTTTATGATCTTTGTTGGGCACAACCGTCAGATCGTTTAGCTTACACTGATCGCAAAGGAGAAAAGCAGCTGGGGTACGGAATTTTTGCTCAACGCGAGTTATTAAAAAGAATTTATACCCTTTATAAAACCCGTACGGAGAATATGCCAATTGTCGCGCATGTCTCTTCGAATTCATGTATTTTGCCTTTTTTCAGTTTTATGGATGCGACATGGAATGGGGAGCAACATGCTTATTGGGTTCGTAACTACATTGATGAAGTTCCTGCTCATGAATGGCGTGCTGAATTCACGGGGAGGCAACTTGGCGCCATTCCACTATTTTTAAGTGAATTAAGGTATGTTCAACCCGAAGAAAAGATGACCGAGAGTCTATTAACAATGATTTATTTGCACGACACATTACTTTTTAATGGTCTTCACAATAGTGCGGTGGAGCTTCCATTTCAAAAAATGCGAGAGGAATTTGGGGTGGGTGAAAATGATGTTGAGTTTATTCCGTACTGGGAAGGGATGGGAAAACTTTTTAAAACGGAGGATCAAAATCTTTTAATAAGCGGTTATTTCCGTTCTAATTCAGCGCTATTAACTGTTGGTAATTTAAGCGCAAAGTCGTTTATGGGAGAAATTACGATCGATTTAAAAAGTTTGAAATTGAATCCTAATACAATCGAGTTTTTTGATGGGAAAAATCGCCAGATGGTGATTCCTCAAGGAGATCGGATTAAGATTAAAGTGAATCCGAAGAGTCTTGCTTTCATTTATTTGCATTGAAAACAGAGATTATTATGAAATTTAAATCAATTCAAGAGACGCGAGATTGGTTGCAAGAGATTATGGATCCCCAAAAAGGAATCTTCTTTGATCAAGAGGAAATTCTTTACGGCTGCATTAATGTTAGAACGATGCAGCCCTTTACAAAGGAATGGGGGGGAGACTCAGACGCAATATTTTCCTCCAGAGCCTTATAGCGCAGGCTATGCCGTGGCGATTACTTACGAAGATACTTGGGATTCCTTGGGAGATTACTTACAATATCTCGCCGCTCGGTATGAGGTGACCTCAGAGTTATTTTTAGTCGATGAGATGAAGCGAGTGGGACAGCTTTGCATCGACGTCTATCGTGAGGATAATCCTGATGATACGACTTCAGATTGGCTGATGAAGAAAGGATTTTGGCGGCGTTTATATGGAGGACGATATGCAAAATGGCCCTTTCCTGAGACATTAGGAACGGACCAGATGGCTCCGTTGTAGTTTGGATTATTTGAGGCATGGAAACATTTTCCCTCATCGATGCAGAAAGAGTTAGATTCAATTTTAGTGGGAGCGTTACAGTGGTATCTTAATAAGAATTTTTCCTATCCTTATCGAGGAAGAATTAATCATAATATTGATTTAGGACCTCATGCGTTATCATATTATATTCCTGGACTTCTTCATGCCTATAAAGCAACAGGGAATAAAAAATATCTTGAAAATTACGAGCGACTTCACCAACAATATTTTTATAATCCCGAATGGGCTTTAGCGGATAACTTTGAGATGCCTGAGGTGCCTTCTCATCGTAATTCAGTAGATCGATTCATTAACATTCATATTGCATTGCGTTGGGGTTGTCGTGTTGGATGGCTGTCTGAAAATGCTCCGAACTCGATCTATTATAAAGGGCTTCTCGAGGAGTTCATTCAATGGAATCATCGCTTATTGTCGAATAATCTAAAGACCGAGGGATTGGGCCATGATCAAGATAATATGGTGCCGAGTACCCTTGGATATCCCCCTGAATGGCTTAATCAGCCGTTTCAGCATCCAGGGAAGAAGGAAGAGAATGGAGGAGATATTTATTGTATCATTGATAGAGCCTGTTTTCCTGCATTCAGAAAATTAAGAGAACAAAGCTATTTTTCAACCTTAAAGCCGGATCTTGTTGATAGCACTCCTATTCTTGAAACTTTAAGATTTGTGAATAGTCCTGATCATTTTACTTATTGGTACGATCCGGAGGATCGACTTGGAAATATAAAGTTACAATGTCGTTCCTGGGCTCTGCAAGCGCAATTTACGACGGCATGGCTGACGGCGTATTGGCGCTTAAGAAGAATGGGAAAAGTCGATTAATTTTAACTTTGATGAACTACAGATAAAAGATTTCTCGCTCTCCTTATTCCGAATGAATGACAAGTTATGCGATACAATTCTTTTGAGGAGAGAATTTTACTTGAGTTTTGAAACAGAAAGCGTTGATTGAAACTCAATGTACGACTTAACATTGCATGTCTCGAAGGGAGGATTTTACATCTGTGATAAGACGTGGGTTGGGGTTAAAATATGGTTTGAGCATGCGAAGTTTTATTATATATCGAAGGGGGAGGGATGGGTAACGATTGGAGATCAGAGGACGGTCTTATCAAAGGGAAAAATCTATTACACCCCCCCTCGAGTTGAGTGTTCTTATGGGTGTGACACTAAAATGGAGGTTTACTGGCTTCATTTTTACCCTCAATCGGCGGTACTGATGCGACTATTAGAGTCGAGTCGATCCATACAGGAATTTTCCAAAGGAGATATCAAGGAATGGATTCCGATCTTTAAAGTGATTCCTCATTATTTAGAGAAAGGAGAGCCAGAAGATGTCTGTCGTGTCCATGCGATGATGCTCGATCTTATGGGCTCAGTATTAGCGAAAAGACCTCAGGAAGATCCGATAAAGGTCGCGCAATATGAGCGACTTCTTCCTGCATTACAGTTTTTAGATTCGTTAAATGAGGATCATCCCTCTCTTACTCAAATTGCAAAAAAAGTTTCATTGAGTCCCGAGCATTTTCATCGTCTTTTTTATAAGGTTTTTCACATCACTCCATTTCGATATATCATCTCACGTCGGATGACCAAAGCTCGACAACTATTAACAGAGGCGCGCTACTCAGTGAGTGAAGTTGCAGAAAAATGTGGCTATGAGGATCCCTTTTATTTTTCTCGAGTATTCCGCAAATATTACGGTTTTTCCCCTACTGAGGGGAAGGGATCTCAACGAGTTCAAATAGAGCCTTAGCCTCTAAAGAGAATCTCTCCCGATTCTTTGAAAAAAATAAATTTATTTTTATTTTTGGTCATTTAAATTTTATTAAAGGGATCGTTGTTGAATGTAGCCGGAGGTAAAGGTCACGGCGGACATATCCCCCTCTTCGAACCATTGCTCGTAATAGGTTCTTGTCAGGGAGTATTGATTCTCAAAGATCGCCATCATGAGGGCGAGGGCACCGACTCCATCAAAGTAGCGGTAGTTTCCATCGATAAAAAGATGTTCAAAGAATCCGGCGCTATTTCGATCTTCCACTTGCTTCCATAAAACCTCCTCCCATTGCTGGGCCGCTTGCAGACGTTGTGAAGTGACGGCATAAGGATGTTTAAAGCGAGGTCCGATATGGCAGCCATCGATGCTAACGATGATCTGAAGTTTAGAGCCGAGTTTCAATTTCAACTGTCTGATGGTTTGCGCTAAGGTGTAAAGGGAATGATCCTTTTCCGGGGTCATCCCTAAATAGAGATGTTCGTAGAGTCCACTGCAAAGAAGGGGGATAAACTCAAAGGGGGTTTCGATTCCCATGAGTTTACGCAGTGAGGCAAGGGCAACGACCGGAAATTCAATCGAATGCTCCCCTTCGTGTGATTTGCCATCTTCAAGCATCGAAAAGGGGATCTCTTTGGCGAGATCGTGAATCAGATCGGTGGCCGCAGGGATTCGTCCGATTGGAGTTTGATAGCCGCGGGGATCCATACTCCATTCTTGTTGTGATTTGTGACCGACTCCCAGAATGAGATAGTGATCCGCAACGGGGGCGGTGAGGAGCTTTTCGTATCCCCAACCGTAGGCCTTTTGAGTCACTCGATAGTCGATATGAGGAAGCAGGAGGCCCTCGATTGAAGGATCCGAGCCCGGCTGAGGGTTCCATGGAGGAGTCTCTGGAGAGGTAAACCATCCCTTAAAGAAGGCGAGGGCCTCTTTTTCAGATTTGGGATAACAAACCCCAGCGCAACGCGGCTTTAAATCGGGAATCATTTTAGAAACCATACAGAGCGTTATTACTTTTCAACGGTTTTTTTTTGGATTTCTTGAAGATAGTGGCTTTGTTTTTGATAGTAAGCGATGAGTCGCTGAACTTGAGGGTCCTCAGGTGAGGCCGGCTCTCCCGCTTTTTCCTCGGGGTCTTGCCGAAGGTTCCAACGTTTTACAGTGCGAATCACAGGATCGGCCACGATTTTGATTCCTTGGGTCGAAATACTGGCCACCTGAAGTTCACCCGAGTTATAGATTTCAGTGCGGTTGATCGGTCGATACCAAGAAAGCCCTTGAAAGTGTTGAGGATTGTAAGGTCGTTTTAATAGGTCCATTAAAGTGGGAACAAGGTCTGAATGGGTGGTGAGGATTGAGGAGTCTCCCGTGATCTGTTCCGAGACCCAGAAAAAGGCGGGAACCTTTAGGATTTCCTCGAACATCCAATTTCCGTGAGTGAAAAATCCCCGGTCAAAAGTCTGGCCATGATCGCCAGTGATAAAAACGAGGGTCTCTTGGAGTTGTCCGTTTTTTTCGAGTCCTTCAAAAAGTTTTTGCAGCGCCGCATCCATTGCGTGAAGGGAGTTGAGATAAAGACGATACTGTATCGTATTAAAATCCTTTTCCCCCTTTTCGATCGGAACCGGGGTGTAGCCCTCCACTTGAATATAAGGGGGGTGTGGAAGATAGGTGGAATAAATTCCAATCGTCGTTTCGTTGTTTCGAGAAAATTCCTCAATGAAACGATCGACGGCGACAAACTCACTTCGAGCAGAAAATCCATTGTTTTGAGCATGATCCGAGGGGGTTAAAAACGGATAGTCAATAATATCCATATGATTTGCTTGCATCAGGGCTCGCGGACGACAGTAGAGGGTGGAAGTGGGGGTTACCATAAATCCGGGAATTCCCAAAAGCTGGGGAATTCCAGCGATCCAGTTTTTCTCCCAAGCAACGGGAGAGACCTCAGGATAACATCCGGTGAAGAGGGAAAAATGAGCCTTCCAAGTGGCATTGCCGCTGGAGTAATGATTGTTGAGTCGCCACGATTGATTGTAGATTTTCGCTAAAAAAGGGGTGACTTTCCATCCGTCACGACCGTCTTGAAGAAACCATTTCTCGCTCAGGCTTTCAACGATAATGAAAAGAATTTTTCTTTTTTTGAAATCAGGAAGCCCGATTTTCACGGCTTTGGATTGAGTTTCGGGGTTAAAAAAGGAGCCCTTCTGAAGGAAATGAGGGTCGCTCCGATAATTTGGAAAAGGATCTTTCATGATCCACCATTGAACTGTTTGAAAAAGACCGGGAGGAAGTGTGATCGCCGCATTGGTTGTCACAGGACCGGAGGTGAATAAAAAACCGATGAAGATGGCAGAGACCCATAGCGTCCAAGAAAGGAGGACCCATCGTTTCCATTCATTCCCTGTCCAGATCAAAAGGCAATGAATCACATAAAGCGCGACCCCCAGAAGAGTCATTGTACTGATGTTCGCAATAACTTCTCGCCAAGTGATCATTTGAGAGATTCTTTGCATGAGCTCGAATGTCGGCATCGCAGAGTATTTCGAGAGAGAGGTATAGTGAGAGAGAGAAAAAAGTAGGAAGATTAATCCGAATGGAATGAGGAGTCGAGCGATCCATTTTTCAGATTTTTCTTTTTGAATCAAAGGAGCGAAAAGGGTCAGGATGAGCCAGAGGAATAAGAGGAGGAGAGCATCGATCCAGAGGAGGGAGAGCAGAGAGAGAGGGGATTGAATCATCGGATCGAACTGATAAATCGTCTCACTTTTATAAATCATATTCCAAAAAAGGAGAAGGCGATAGACCCCAAGAGCCCCGAGCCAAGTGGTGATGATACGCAGGACCAAAGGGGAAAGAAAATAATGGAAAAGAGATCCCGAGCGTTTAGAAGGGCCGTTCATGAATCACTTGAATCTATCTCTTTTTTAAAAACCTGTAAATACCATGGAATCGGAAATGGGACAGTTGTGACGTTGGATTTCATTTTCGTTGGTTTTTAAGACAAAGAACGTTTACAATGAGGTCATGTCTCTTTCTCCTCTACGTCAATACGGATTAGGAGGAGTAGCGTTGCTTTTAGGGTTTTTATTATGTGCGGCTTGTGCTCCTGAATGGAGAGTGAATCCGCAATATGGATATGGATGGGTTATTCCCTTCATCATTGTCTATTTGATCTTCTCTCGGCTCAACTCGATATCTCTCGGAAGCAACCCTCCTTTTATAAGAGGAGGGACGATTGGAATTGTCGGTCTATTAATGATGCTCTCTTTATTAATTGAATGGGCGCGACTTCAACACCCTCCGATGCGGATGATCATGGGATTGCAAGGGGGAATCTGGTTCTTATTCATTGTCCTCGGATGGCGAGATTATCCGTCAGAATTCCGCCGCAGTCTTATGATTCCGGCATTATTGCTTTTGACTGCCATTCCTTGGCCGACACGAATTGAAGAGCCCTTAACCCGATTTTTAATGTCAGGGGTGACAGGAGTGGCAATCGAGTTGCTTCATCTCGCCGGTTTTCTGGCTCATCGAGAAGGAGAACTTATTATTTTTCCAAATGCGATCGTTGGAGTGAGTGAGGCCTGTAGTGGAATTCGGTCATTACAGGCCTCGCTTGTGTTTTCATTGCTTCTTGGAGAGTGGAGAAGAGGGGGATTTAAACAAAGAGCGGAGCTGCTGCTCCTTGGCGCTAGCTTAAGTGTATTCGGTAATCTTCTTCGGACGCTCGCACTCTGTGGGATCGCTGCGACTTCGGGGATGGAATCAATGGAGAAATGGCATGATACCAGTGGAAATCTTTTACTTTTTATTTTAATGGGGACATTAGTGGCGTGGAGTTATGGACGGATTCCTCATCCACCGGACAGAGAGGAAAAGAGTGAGGGGCTTGAAGGAAGATTCGGAAAAGAGGTCGGTCAATGTCTCTGTGCGATGGGACATCGCCCTTCGCTGGGGATGACAATCGTTTTGATCGCCGCGTTGATATTTTTACTGATCACAAATATGTTTTATTTTCTTTATCAAAAACAAGCGGATCAAGGAGCCCCACCTTTGGTGCAGTGGATTTATTCTGAAGGAGATCAAGCTCGGTCGATTCCTTCAGAAGTGTGGAGAAATCTAAGAGCCTCCTCGGGGGAGTGGATTGAACTTCAAGTCAAGGGGTTCGAATTTGGAAAAGCAGAATTCTATCATTTTTATTGGCAACCGATACGAGATTCGCAAGGAGTACGACTACATCGTCCCGATTGGTGTATGAAAGGGATCGGATGGAAACAAATCGGAGAGCCGATGGGAGGAGAGATCGAGATTCAAGGTGGAAAACTACAAGGATATTGGCTCCAATATCGGAAGCCAAAGGGAGAGGCTCTGCAGTTTTGGACCTTACTTCGAAATCAAAATTCTGTGCCGATCGACTTTCATTCCTCCGGAGCGATTGAAAATTTTGGTTTTAAAAGTTTTCTATTTCCCCGTGAAGAACGGTCTGCCTGGGAGATGATTTCACTGGTCGTTTCAAGTCCCTGGATTGCTCCTGAGAAAAATCAAGTCGAGCAGATTGCAAAAGAAAGAGTTTTTAGACATCCAAAATAACTCTCGATTTAATAGGTGAATTAGAGGAGGGGGATTGAAATTCTAAAACAGTTCTCGCGCAACGCCGCCACGCCGCAACGTCAGAGAGGGAGAGGATCGTGATCTCTTTCCTTTCGGCATCTCCTTCGTCGGCTGCCGCCTCCCGAGAATCTCTCCCGTTTCTTTGAAAAAAGGATTTTCAAGAAACGATCGAGTTTCTCTGGAGGGGATCGGTTTCACCTCTCCTCGGAAAGAGCTCACGATCCTCTCAGGGAGAAATTCTCGGATTGTTTTGTATGAAATGGGGGGGAGTTCTGACCCCAAGAGCGTAAGCGACAGATCCCTGTTTTTAAAAAGAGATCGAAAGCTCGTTTTCGAGAACTTTTTAAAAATAGGGAGGAGGCTCGGAGGAGCCGTGGTCAGAACGATGGGGGAGTAGGGATTTAACGTGGCGGCGTCGTGTCGTTGCGTGAGACAATGTATTTAAGGTTTTTTTGTTTTAGTCGACACGAATGTGGACCGATAAGCAAGGAGACTTGCATTGAAGAGTGATCCCACTAGCTTATATGTAATGAATTCCGAAATCCTCAATGAATTAGCAACGGCCTTAAATCATTATTTCAAGGCCATTCCTCTTCAAAAAGAGCCGAATCCTCCAGCCCTTCTTCCTTTGATTCAAAACTTGGCGGAATTACAAAATAAATATAATCAGGAGCTAGAGCCAGAACTCCGGCATTTTATGCAACGTCAAAGCTACGAAAAGGCCCTCCTTCGGATTGAAGAATTAAGGACCTAAGATTCGCTCAGCTTAGCTAAGTCAATCTTAGGGTCGATTGAGCTATGTTCAATAAGTGGAATGTAAAAAGAAGTCGGATAAGCTTTAAAAGTATGAAATTATTAATAAACAAAAATAAAATATTTTTGTTGTTCGGAATATTTTTCACAATGATTCATGCCGAGGATCAAATTCTTTTATTAGAAAGATTTAATAATTTAGAAAACGATTTCTTATCAACGGTCATTATCAATGGGGCGGAACCTGTAGGGGATAATAAGGGGATCATTCAAGGCAAGGGGGGCGTTGAATTAAGGGAGGTTCAGTCCAAGTCACGAATCCTTCTTCAAGGACTTGTTCAAGTGAATTATCCGGCAAAAGGGAATATTAATCCCATCGCAGGCGAGCTCAATTTGGAGGCAGGGATTAATTTTGATTCTCGGGGGATTGAAAAAGAGGAGGAGATCCTTTGGAGAGAACAATACTTTCTTACTTTAACAGGCAAAGGGCAGGAGCGATTATGGCTTTATTTCTCAATACCCGATCAACTTTGTTTTCAAATACAATCTCCCTCTGGAAAAATAATTCTCGATAAAAGAATGACGGTCAATTGGCGGAAAGAGGAGTTACATCCGATCCGTATTCGATGGGGCAATAGTTTAGAGATATTTTTAGATCAAGTTCAAGTGGCGAATGAAGCCTGGAGCGGATTATGGAATGGTGAAAAGGTAAATCTAGAAGAGTCGCTGCTCTATCTCGGCTCAAACATTTCTGCAAGAGGAACGGAGTCAAATCTTCAAGTCAGTGAATTTTCAATTCGAACCCCTAAATCTCCTCATTAAAAATCATTATGAAAATAACCGTTCAACTTCACATAGCGATCCTCTTATTGTTAATTTTGGCCAGTGACGGCGTTGGTGAGGAAAACAGTGATCACGATTTAAAAATCCAAGTCGAAAAAGAAAAATTATGGAATAAACACCATTACGAAGGGAAAGAGGGCTTGGTGGGATACCCTGAGTTTTCGATAAAACCGGAAGAACGATCAAAGCAAGTGTCAACGCAAGAGATTTTACATTCAATGAGAATGACTTCAGATATGGACTGGCCTAAAACCAAGGAGGAGGCGGAGAGCAAGGCTAAAAATTTAAAGGAGCATGGATTTAATGTCGTTCGATGGGGGGAGAGATATTTTCTTGCCGATGATCCTCAAGAGGAGCTTCCCTCCTTGCTGAGAGGAGAAACACTCGAAAATAAAATCAAATACGCAAAGATTTACATTCCAGCGCTGCATCGTCATGGAATTAAGTTTCTTTGGCAGCCGACACTTCCTTTAGTGACCAAGGCCTATATTCAAAGAAATCCCTCAATGGCAACAATCGATTTAAGAACCGGGGAGATCTTTGAAGATGCGGGATACGGAACCGCAATGGCCTGTCCTTTTAATGATACTTTACTCGAGGATCTTATTCGGCGAATGGAAAAGGTTATCAGAGAGGCGGGAGGAGATGGAATTATGTTTGATGACCATCAAATGTTTCGAATCGATCATTGTGGTTGTATCGCTTGCCAAGAAAAATATAAAAAAAGAACGGGCAAGGAATTATTAAAAACGATTCCCCCCCTCCTCAAAAACGGAGATCGAAATCATCCCGATATGGTGGAGTGGTTTAAGTGGCGTTCGGATGAGGTGATTGCAACGTATGTAAAGGCTCGTGAAAGAGTTAAAAAAATAAATCCCGATCTTTTCATCTGTACTTATAATAACTCAAATACGGTCGCAGGGGCCTATCTTGCCGCAGGGGTTTCCGCTGAGGCGCAATCGGACTATGCGGATACGATTGGAATGGAGACGCAATATCCAGGCAATGCTTATAAATATTACTGGCCACTTCTGATTGTAGAATCAAAATTTACGAGGGCCGTCACTGAAAAAGCAAAGGCAGGATTCTGGGGGTTAATCTATAATCAGGATCCGACCGATTTAATGATCGGGGCCTTTATATCGCTTGCACAGGGGTTTGACCAATGGTGGATCCTTTATGACAAACCACTTGAACGTGCGGCTCAACCCTTAGTGTATTGGAAAGAGAAATATGAAAAAATCTTAGCAAAACCGATTTCAATGGCAAATGTGGGGGTTCCTTTTTCTTCTGGAAGTATGCATCACGCCCAAAATGTTAAGCCGCGGAGATGGGAACATGGGTATGTTTCCACTTGTAATGCATTGACGAACAGGCAGATCCCTTACTCGATCATTCTCGATGAAGATTTCGGGAATGTCTCATTTTTGATTAAAAACTTTAAAACGATTTTAATGTTCGATCAATACAATGTCTCCGATCGGCAGATTAAGGCGGTCAGAGAGTTTGTTCTTCAAGGGGGCAATTTAATCGCCTCCGGAGAGACCTCGCTTTATGATGAAAACGGTAAAAAGCGCCCTAATTTTGGATTATCAGATCTCTTTGGTTGTTCCTATCAAGGTGATAAAAGCACTCGATCGAATTTAATGATTCCCACAAAAAATGCGGTGACAAGCGATGTGGTCGGAGAGTTTAAGCATCGGGAATCCTTTGTTCTTGTGAATCAAGTGAAAGAGGGGGTTCAACGTGTGGGGAGCATGAAAACTTTAGACGGAAAAGAGTATGAGGGAATTCTTGCTCAAAAAGTGGGCAAAGGAAATGTGGTTTATTTGACAGGGAATCCCGCTCTTTCGGCTTTCTATTCTCATTATAATGAAAATCGAATTGAACGAGGGAAGCTTTGGACGGATGATCGAATTCCCGGATACGATCGATTGATCTCACAACTCGCTTCTTACGAAAATAAAGAGATGCCGATGATTCTTCATAATGGAACAACCGAGATCGTTGCAGAAGTCTATAGTCATCAAAATGCGGGAATGAAAGGGGTTCAAATTCGTCTCGTCAATATGATTGGGTCTCGAATTAAAACAGGAGAGGTTCCTGCGGATAATACCATTGATTTTCCGGCAATTGAGAGTTATTTGCCAGATCCTAAAAAACCGCTTTCACTGACCGTTCGAGCTCCTGGCACCAAAAAAGCCTACATGATCTCCCCTGACTTTGAGGAAACAGTTGAACTTCCATTTCGTGTGGAAAAAGAGGAGGTCAAATTAGAGGTTCCTAAGCTTTATCGATGCGCTCTTATCTACTTGAGCTCAGGGGATGATCGAGAAATTTTAAAAATGGGAAAAGTAGTTAAAGAAACTCCATCGGCAAAAGCGTTGATTTATTCAAAATCGACTCCATTATTAAAACGGATTAATGAGAAAGAGATCACATTTTTTCCGGAAATGGAAAAAGTAAAGGGCGGAATCGCTCGAAGCTTTTATAAAAATGAAATGAGCACTTTCATTTACGGGACTGAAAGTGATCATAATGAAATTAATGTCGAGTTTGATTCTGAGGTTATATTTAAACAACCGGTATTAGAAATTGGAGGAATGAACGATAATGGGAAAGCGTATCCCACTATTGAAATAACCCTCAATGAAGAACGACTTTTTCTCGGGAAAGCCCGCTTTCCGAGTGATGAGTGGGGCGTTTCCTATTTTTCGTTAAGGAATATCAAATTGAATGAGAAGAATAATCAACTTAAAATACGTATTGTTGGGAAGGGGACAAGAGCAGGTCCACCTTGGTTTGGAGTGACCTATCTTCGATTTCGAGAGGTAACTCCTGAGATTGCTAAAAAAATATCGATAAATTAATATGATCAAATACTTATTATTACTCGTCGTCACCTCTTATTCGATGATCAATGCCGAGTTAATACCCGAAGCCTCTATTCGGATTCCCCTGTCCTCAGATTTAGCCTTAAAAACAAAAGAGAATGAGTTAGGGAAACCCTCTGTAAAGTCGGGGGAATTTATTTATCAAGATTTGGCTGAAGGTAGAAAAGGACTCGTGCGGGGGACTGTTGATACCTCTTTAATGTATCGATCTCTATTATCTTTAGATAAAACGGGATCCATTGTTTTCTGGATAAAGTTTTTATTTAATCCGAAAGAGGATGCATTTACGCACAACTTTATTTCCTTAAGGCCTGCCGCAGGAGGATATATTGGTTTATATAAATCAGTAGGAAGTTCCGAGATTAATTTCGGAATGAGAACAACGACGGAAGCCTCTTTTCAAGTGCTTCCCTTAAAGCTTTCAATTCAAGCCGAAGATATTTTTCATATCGTCTTAAATTGGAAAGAAGGGGGATTAGAGTCATACGTGAACGGTGAGTTAAGTAATACCGTGGAAGGGGTACGCTATTCTCCTCCTGCATGTGTTGGTTGGACTGATATTTATATTGGTGAGATTTACCACGCCTCATTAAAGGAGGGAAATTTAAGTGAGAAAGAGGATATGGTGATTGGCGATGTGCAGATTTTTCCGAAGAATTTAAACGCAGAAGAGGTCAATGCCTTGATGAATTCTAAGTAGGAAAAATTAAGATCTCTAAGGAAGGCACGGAAGCATGAATAGGAATGGGAGTTTTAACCGCCAAGGTCGCGGAGTCACGCAATGGATCAAGAGATTTCATATCCGTCCAAAATAACTCTGGATTCGAGAGGTTAATTAGAGGAGGGAGATTGAAATCCTAAAGCAGTTCTCACGCCACGCCGCGACGCCGCAACGTCAGAGGGGGAGAGGATCATGAGCTCTTTCCTTTCGCCGCCTCCTTCGTCGGCTGCCGCCTAAAGAGAATCTCTCCCGTTTCTTTGAAAAAGGGATTTTCAAAAAACGATCGAGTTTCTCTTTAGGGGATCGGTTTCACCTCTCCTCGGAAATGATCTCATTTATAATCGACTCGTTTAATTTTAAGTTACCAGAGATGAGCCGTTGAGAGAATTAATGGGGGGTATTCGATTTCGTCAGAGAGGAGGGAGAGATTGAAAAATGCTTTTGAAAGGCTCTCGTAAAATCGTTCATATGCTTGTACCCAAGGGTAATGGCGACATATTTAACACTCGGATGCTCCGAAGAGGCCAGCATCTCGTAGGCTTTTTTAAATTTAATATCTTGAAAGTAGTTTTGGGGGCTTTGTTTCGTTCTCGATAAAAATAAGCGTTTGAGGGTCGTTGAAGAGATTTGAAGGTAATCCTGTAAGCATTCAATCGGCCTTGTTTCTTCAAGATGATCCTGCATCCATGCGACCGCTTGATTGAATCTCATTTCAGAGACCGTCGGCTCCTTCTTTTTCGAATACGTTCGAATCCATTCCACATCCAGTCCGAGGCGAATCCCTTTCAGAGCATGAATCGTTTGATCATCAAAACTTTCGAGCTGACGTCTGGTTTCGATATGAAGTCGTTCGATGATCGGAATATGATGAGGATTAATGGAGGAATGAAACCATTGATTTTCCGTCGATGCCGCCGGAAGTTGATGAGGGGGATTTTTCCAAATCCAACAAAATTGCTCCGTCTCACACTTTGAGCTGTTGGCGCTAATCCCATAAGGAACATTGGGAGGAATGACTAAAAAGTCGTACGTATTTACAGGAATTTTATCCTCTTTAATGTGAAGGATCGATTTTCCACTCGTGACAATCATATAAGCCCATCCTTGATGTTTCGTGGTGGGAATAGGGTTTTTTCCAAAGAGCCGTTTTCCCCATGATAAATAAAGGAGGGTGTCAGGAAAATTTTGAGAGGGTTTCCAATAAGAGTATTTCCGAGGAGGCAGAGTAAGGGCGATAGGATAGCTCTTAGGAGAATCGATCATCGAAGTATTTAAGCTACTTATAAGTATATTACAAGATTCAGATTTATGATAGAATCTGATTTAAAGAAAACAAATAATCATATGAATACCCAATTAAATAACGAGACCGTTTTAAATACAACTTTAGCGCTTTGCGGAGGAAAGCCCGTTTTATCAAAGGAGGAGTTAAAGAACGCTCGCCTTTGGCCTATTTACGGGGAGGAGGAGATCGCAGGGGCAATCGAAGTCATGCAGCGTCCGGCAGATAAAATTTATGGAGAGATGCAGACTTTTGAGCAGGAATTATGTGCTTATTTTGGGTCAAAATATGCGCTTTCTACCAACACAGGCACTGCTGCTCTCAATACGGCCGCTTTTGCGATTGGACTCCAAAAAGGGGATGAAGTCATTGTTCCCTCCTATACCTATTGGGCGACAACTCTTTTAACACAAACTGTCGGAGCGGTTCCTGTCTTCGTTGATTGCGAGTCACACACAGCGAATCTTGATCCCGCACTCATTGAGGCTAAAATAACCTCAAGAACCAAGGCGATTTCGGTGGTGCATTTATGGGGAATGCCGGCGGATATGGACGGAATTATGAGCCTGGCGAAGAAGTATAATCTTCGGGTTATCGAAGATTGCTCGCATGCGCATGGGGCGGAATATCGTGGAAAAAAAATTGGGACGATTGGGGATATCGGTTGTTTTAGTCTTCAAAACTCGAAATTAATGCCCGCCATGGAGGGGGGATTTTTATTGACGAATAACCGTGATTATCATGCACGCTCCGTCGCCTTTGGACATTACGGAAGAGTCCCCGAAGATCATGAGATGCATCGATTTAATGCGACGAGCTTTGGGAATAAATATCGGATTCATCCGATCTCTTGCAAATTAGGGCGTCTTGCGCTTAAGAAACTGGATGCGCGAAATAAAGTGATTTGTGATCATGTTGAAAAGATAAAAAATTCAATTCGCGGATTGAAAGGGATCACCTTATTTGAGGTTCCTTCACATATTTCACGGGTCTATTATCAGTTCGAAATCTGTTATGATGAGAGTCTAACAGGGGTCAAGAAGGGAAAAATCATTCAAGCCTTAGTCGCAGAAGGGGCCTGGGTCGGGAATGAGCGTTACCCGATTCAACATCAACAAAATATTTACAAAGAAGATTCTCTTTGGAGTGCTCCGGTGAAAGTTCCTGATCATTTACCAGTCACGGAGAGCATTCACTCGCAAATCCTTGAGCTTCCGATCTTTGCTTTCTGTGAGGAAAAGGTCGTTGATCAATATATCGCGGCCTTTCATAAAGTCTGGAGTCAGTTGAGTGAGTTAAAATCGTAAGAAATCCAAGATTTAATGACCTGATCGCCGGGAGAGAGAGGACAGTGAGGTCAACTCATTCTTTCACCAAAAGGGTGAAATAAAATCGATCCAAATCTCTCTCAAGAAAGCATGGAGGCATGAAATAAAAAAACAGAATGAATTCCGATGAAAATCGGAATCTGAATCACTAGAAAATTCGATCTCTTAAAATACGTTTTAAAGAGTACTACCGTCCAAAACAACTTTGGATTTGAGAGGGAAAATCGAAGAGGGGGATTGAAATCCTAAAGACATTCCTCACGCCACGCCGCGACGCCGCAACGTCGGAGAGGGAGAGGATCGTGAGCTCTTTCCTTTCGGCGTCTCCTTCGTCGACTACCGCCTCCAGAGAATCTCTCCCGTTTCTTTGAAAAAAGGATTTTCAAAAAACGATCGAGTTTCTCTGGAGGGGATCGGTTTCACCTCTCCTCGGAAAGAGCTCATGATCCTCTCAGGGAGAAATTCACGGATTGTTTTTGTATGAAGGGAGGTGAAGTTCTGACCCTACTGATCAGATCGGGGGGTAGGGATTTAACGTTGCGGCGGCTTGTCTCGCCGAAGTGCTTGGACGAAGGAGGAGGCGTCGTTAACGGAACCCCTGCTCACCCTTTGCAAATCTTCGATTTGGTTG